>JASFTI010000372.1:0-3983 GCA_050053635.1 Gemmatimonadales bacterium | reverse complement strand
CCGTTATCGGCCAGTAAGGCCAATGGGAAGCCGGTCGTTGCATCGAAGACCAGGATCAGGCCCGACCCAGTGGGGAGCCCGCGTTCGGCGTTCCCGTAAAAGCCGCTGGCGATCTTAACAGCGAAGATGCGAGAACCTTTCAAGTACGCTGACTTCACGTGCACTTCTCCCTGCGCCTCGGGAACCTCGAGGCCCATGGGCGGTGGTAGCTCCACGCCGCCTCCGGCCATGGCTCGGAACGCCTTCTCCGCCGACTCCAGCGCCTCCCGTTCCTTTATCGCCGCGCGAATCTCGGCCTCGTTGATGACACGCATCCTGCTCCCCCTTTACCGTCGCTGTACGACACAAGACTGCCGCACTTCCGGCGGTCCGGCAAGGTTGGCGTCGGGCCGCTAGACGTAGCGCGGCCGAAGCCGCATCTTGACCTCGGCCTCACCGAACATCGAGCGACGCCCCCACCGCAACCCGCACGGAGCGATGACGAACAGACACGATAGACCCAGAACCATCAAGCCCTCGGATTACCAGCCGCCTCTGCCGCTGGATCGTTTCATACTGAAGGAATCGCCGGACGACGAGGCCGTACCCATGGATGTCCTGTTCGTCGGCGGTGGACCCGCCGGACTAGCCGGGGCTGTCGAGCTCGCCAGGCTGGTCGCCCAGGATAGCCAAGGTGGCGGCGGCCTGGGCGAACTGGAGATCGGCGTGCTCGAAAAGGCCAGCTCGCTCGGCGAGCACTGCATGTCGGGCGCCATCGTGAACCCCGGCCCGTTCCGCGAGCTCTTCCCCGATCTCCCCGAGAGCGAGCTACCCTTCCGGGTGCCGGCGCCCAAAGACCGCGTCTACATGCTCTCGGAAAAGGGGAAGACGCGCATCCCGACACCGCCCTCCATGCACAACAAGGGAAACTACGTGGCGTCGATCTGTGAGATCGTGCGCTGGATGGGTGAGCGCGCTGAAGCGGCCGGCGTCAACGTGTTCACCGGCTTTCCCGCCGAATCGCTGCTCGTCGAGGGCGACAAGGTCGTCGGCGTGCGCACGACGCCCACCGGACTCGACCGAGAAGGTCAAGCGGGGAGCGGATACATGCCGGCCACCGATGTCACGGCACAGGTCACCGTGCTCAGCGAGGGCACCCGCGGCTCGCTAAGCCAGGCGTTCCTGGCGTGGCAGGAAGTCAGATCGCCGAACCCGCAGATCTTTGCCCTCGGGGTCAAAGAGCTGTGGCAGGTGAAGCGGGCGCCCGATCACGTCATCCACACCATGGGTTGGCCGCTCCCGAAGGACGCCTTCGGTGGTAGCTGGGTCTACCCGATGGCCGACGACCTCATCTCGCTGGGCCTCGTCGTCGGGCTCGACTACCGCCAACACTCGCTGGATGCCCACGTGCTGCTGCAGAAACTCAAAGAGCACCCGCTGGTCGCGCAGTACCTGGATAATGGCGAGCTGCTGGAGTGGGGCGCGAAGACGATACCCGAGGGCGGCTACTACTCGCTGCCCGATCGGCTGTACGGGAACGGCCTGCTCATCGCCGGCGACGCCGCCGGGTTCGTCGACGTGCCGTCCCTCAAGGGAATTCACTACGCGGTCCAGTCGGGGATTCTTGCGGCCCGAACGATCTTCGAGGCGCTCAAGAACGACGACACATCGCTGAGCCGACTGTCGGGGTACGATGCCATGGTCCGCGACAGCTTCATAGGCAAAGATCTGTACAAGACGCGCAACATGCGGCTCGCCTTCAAGTCGGGTCTCTACGGCGGCGGCCTGAAGGCGGCGATTATGAGCGCGACGAAGGGCGCCTTGCTGGGTGGCCGGATCGATGTACCCGCCGACGTGGACGAACCGCGCCAGGTCACCCCGCCGGCCGAATTCACACCCGACGGCGAGCGTACGATCGCCAAGTTGGACGCGGTGTTCCGCTCGGGCAATGCGACCCGCGACGATATCCCATCGCATCTGATAGTCGGCGAGGAGGTTCCGCCGGACGTGGCGGACCTCTACGCGCACATGTGTCCGGCGGGCGTCTACGAGCGCGATGGCGAGTTGCTCGTCGTCAATGCGCCCAACTGCATCGACTGCAAAGCCACGGACATCCTCGGACCGCGCTGGACGCCGCGCGAAGGCGGCAGCGGTCCGAGCTACAAGCGAATGTAGTCCGCGAGGAGTGACGATTATGTACACGGGTGCTCGCTACGTACGTGTCGGTCTGCTGGCTCTGATAGGTTTCGCCGGAGCCTCCTGCGGGCCGAGGATCGATCCCGAAGTCGAGAACCTGCGGGCGTTCGCCAAGCTGTACGGCTACGTTCGCTTCTTCCATCCCAGCGATGAAGCGGCCGCAATCGATTGGGACAGGTTCGCCGTCTACGGCGCCGAGCGCGTCGCGACCGCCGGCTCGCGTGAGGAGCTGAGAGCAACCCTGGAGGAACTGTTCTTGCCGATCGCGCCCACCGTTCGGATCTATCCGACCGGCGAGCCGCCGGAGCCACTACCGCTTGTACCGGAAGACACGGCCGGGCTCGAGGTCGTCGCCTGGCAGCACTTCGGTGTGGGGCTGAGCCCGCGGTCCATCTATAGGAGCAAGCGGCTGAACCGCGGACTCGAGGTAAGCGGACCCAGTGCAGGATTTGGAACGGTCACGCAGGGAATCGACGCTGCTGCGTATCGCGGCAAGGCAGTCAAACTCCGTGCCTTCGTGCGGGCGGAGGTGAGCGGACCCGGGAATCAGGGACAGCTTTGGTTGCGCGTCGACCGACCGGGCAACCAGATGGGGTTCTTCGACAACATGGGCGATCGACCGATCACGTCCGATCGGTGGGGATCGTACGAGATCGAAGGGCGGGTGGCCGATGACGCCGTCAGGCTCGTCTTCGGCTGCTTCCTGCATGGCCAAGGGCGCGTCCGGGTTGATGACTTTGAGCTGCTGGTGCGGGACGAGGGCGGCGCCTGGGAGCTGATCGAGATTACCAACCCGGGTTTCGAGGAAGGCGACGAAGGTGCAGCACCGCCCGGATGGTACGCGGCCAGCCCCGGATACCGCTTCCGCTCGACTTCGGAGGACCCACACAGTGGTGGCCGCTCTGTTACAATAGAGAACGACATAGGCATTGTGATGACGGAACCGCTGTTCGATGCAGCACCGATCGTCGGCGAGCTGATCGAGAAGCAGATTGGTGCTGGCCTGTCGGCCAGTGTCCCACTGGCGCTGTTCAGCGAGAACGGCCAGACTCTGGGGCCCGAGCCGCCGCACTCGCTTGCCGCGCTTCGACTGGAGTTGGACCGGGTCGATGTCGACAGCCTAGCGGCTGACGACGAGTCGGTGCGACTGGGCGACGTCGTCATCGCCTGGAACGTCTTTCAGCACTTCTATCCCTATTCCGATGTCGTCGATGTCGAGTGGGACGAGCAGTTGACACGCTCTCTGGAAGCGGCTCGGGCGGATACCAGCGCGGAGGATTTTTACTACACGCTGAGCGAGCTGGTCGCGAGTATCCGGGACGGCCACGGGAACGTGTTTCACCCGAGCTACAGGCGGCAGGGCTGCTTGCCGCTTGTCTACGACTGGATCGAAGGGCGCGTCGTCGTGACGAGGTCGCGGCATGAAGGGATCGAGCGCGGCGACATAGTCGAGAGGCTCGACGGTCTCGAGGCGGAGCGCGCAACCCTCGACGCGGAGCGCTACATTTCGGGCTCGCCGCAGTGGAAAAGGTTCAGGGCCATGAGGTCGTTCGGCTGCGGCGACGTGGGAACGGTGGCGGAACTGGTTGTCCGGCGCGGCGCTGAGCGACTCGAGTTCCAGGTCGAGAGGCAACAGTTCGACAACAGCCTCTACGAGTCCGAGGGAAATCCGATCGAGCTTCTCGACGACGGTGTCTACTACGTTGACCTGTCGAGGGCCGAGATCGCGGCGATCAACGAGCGGATCGCCGAGCTGGCAGGTGCCAGGGGTGTGATATTCGATCTGCGGGGCTACCCCAACGGGAACC
>JASFTI010000371.1:0-4000 GCA_050053635.1 Gemmatimonadales bacterium | reverse complement strand
ACCCGGGTGCGACGCTGGCCAAGATCCCCTGGCTGGACGACGTGGCTGTTCCGGGTGAGGCGGGGAAGACGGCCTACGACTTGTTGAGTGCCGGTGTCAGGGTTGGGCTTCTGGTTGTGGCGTCGTATGGCGAGGCGAGCACGCTGTACGTGAGCCCTGGTGAATCGGTGGAGATCGAGGCGGCGCTTGCGCTTCAGAATCTGACCGCGTCGCTGACCGACAAGGTGGCGCCGAGCCGTGGCAAAGGGAAGAAGGACGGGGGTAGCGCTGAGACGGTTGACGCTGATCTCGATCCGTTGGCCTGCGTGGTGAACACGGATCCGCCCGAACCCGAGGGTGATGCTGACTACCTCGATTTCCTGACGTTCAACTACGGGTACTTCGGGCTCTTGGCGCTGGACAAGGCGACGTTCGTCGCAGAGCCGACGAGCGCTTCGATCTGGTACAACTATCTGCCCGGTACAGACCCCGCGTTGCAGACCGTCAACGCGCACTTCCGATTCAAGCGCAACGACCCGGACCTCGTCCTCGAGGGTTACGATTTCGGGCCCGATGCCGGTCCGGAGACGATCAACCTGGTGGAGGACGTCGACTTCAGGGGTTGCCCAAACGGTGGACCCGACCCGGGAACTTTTGAGATCGACTTGGGTGAGGGCGTCGCGGCTACCGTGCACGTAGCGTGCCGAGTCCCGATCGACGAGGAGGCCGCGTCGGCCGGCGAAATCAGGGCGACCTGGGTCCTCGAATACCCGGCGAGTCGACTCGTCGAATTCCGCTTTCAGGTGAGCGGCGACGCGACGGGGCTGGACAGTTATCCGAGTCCGGATCGCTCCGATCCAGACATAACACGGTCAATGGTATTGATCCCGTATCCGCTGGGCGACGACGGTGCGATCGGCGGTTATGGAACCGCTGCCGATTGCCCACTCCTCGAGGGCGCATTCGGCAGGAGCAACGACCCCAAGTGGTGGGTCGCTAAATGAGTCCAGCGGGGTACCCCGGCCTGCGCCGGGGTACCCCGCTCCCATCGAAACAGCTACGTTGATGCCCGTTCACCGGCGCCGCGGCCGGACCGCGGGTTTCTGGCCTCGTGCTTCCACGGTTCCGACCGTCTGTCCCGCTCTACTCTGTTCTGGGGTGGCCTAAGCTGTGACTGCGTTTGTCGGGCGCACTCAGGAGCTGCAACGGCTCGAGCGCCGCTTCGATGAGGCGCTCGGCGGTCGGGGTGGTGTGCTGTTTGTCACCGGTGAGGCCGGTGCGGGTAAGAGCGCGCTCACTGAACACTTTCTGATCCAGGCGGCGTTGAAGGCGCCGGCGGCCCGGGTGATCTCGGCGGGCTGCTCGGAGCAGTACGGCGCCGCCGAACCTTACCAACCGTTCGTCGACGCCTTTCGCGACCTGTTGTCGGGGGGCGAACCGGGGGTGGGTAAGAAGAGCTTCGGCGAGCTGGCCCGGCAACTGGCGCCTTACTGGGTCCAGGCGATACCGGTGGCGGGCGACATCATCGCCGCGACGATGATCACCGCCGCCGAGCTCAAGGGTTCACTGGGCGGTGCGACCGCCAGAGCCGCGCCGCCCAGCGAGGAGGCGCTGTTCTTCCAGTACACGGAAGTGTTGCTGGCCGCGGCGACCGAGCAACCCATTCTCCTCTTCATCGACGATCTGCACTGGGCGGACCGGGCCTCGGTCTCGCTGCTGGCGCACCTGGCCCGCAAGGTCGCTGACAAGCCGGTCCTCATCATCGGGACGTACCGGCCGGCTGACGTCGAGGCCCAGAAGCATCCCATCAAACAGGCGAAGCTCGAGCTCGAGCGCTACGGGGTGGCAGAGGAACTCGCTCTGCCGCCGCTCGCTTCCGAGACGCTGGCGGAGTTTGTCCAGGAGGAGCTAGGCGGCACGGCTACGCCCGAGCTGCTGCATCTGCTGGAGCAGCGGGCGGGGACGAACCCGCTCTTCTTTGGTGAGCTGCTCCGCTGGCTGGTCGAGCAGGGGGTTGCCTGTGAGAGGCACGGCGAGTGGGGGCTCGCCGCGTCTGCGGAGGAGATCGAGATACCCCGTTCGGTGGAGAGCGTGATCGAGAAGCGGCTGGGTCGTCTGGACACCGACCTCTACCGTGCTCTGGAGTACGCCAGCGTCGAGGGCGATGAGTTCGATTCGACGCTGCTAGCCCGGCTGCTGGGGATGGACGAGCTGGAGCTGGAGGAGCTGATCGATGCGGCAGTGCGGTCGCATCGCCTGGTTCGCTACGTGGGGACGCGGGAGCTGCCCGGCGGAGAAGAGACGAGCGTGTACGAGTTCAATCACACGCTGATTCAGGATGTGTTTCACCAGAACGTCCACGGGAAACGCCGCATACTCCTTCATCGTAAGATCGCCGAGATCCTGGAGGAAGTTTACGGAGAGGACAAGGAGGGCATCGCTCATAAGTTGGCGATCCACTACGACGAGGGTCGGCTCCCCGAGCAGGCGTGCCGGTACGCGATGCAGGCGGCGGCACGCGCCAGCCGTGTCTACGCTCACTGGGACGCTATAGCACTTCTGGAACGCGCCGCGAGAAACACTCAGACGGACGAATGCCGGATCGAAGTGCTGGAGCGGCTGGGCGAAGAGAGTGAGCGCGTCGGTCACTACACGCGGGCTCTCGAGCAGCTTAACGAGGCGCTGGAGCTCGCCGGCGCGGAAGGCGAGGGACTGCGCACCGTTCGGCTGAGACGCAAGCGCGTGCAGATCGAGCGGGTCCACGGGGGCCGCTCGGCCGCTGAACTACTCGGGGAGCTAAAGTCGCTGGCGGCGCAGGCCAGAGAACTGGATGAGCAGGCGGAACTCTGCGAGGTACTCTGGTGCCACAGCGCGATGCCGGGCCCGGCGGTCGATCTGGAGCGAGAGGCGCTGGAGATCGCCGAGCGGGTGGGGGATCCGGGGCTCGTAGCTCGGGCGCACTACCTGCTCGCCCAGTCGCTAGCCATTAGTGGGAATCCGGAGGACGCGATCCCGCATGCCCGGCGGGCGCTGGAGTCTTACGCGGAGCAGGGGGACGAGGTCGACCGCGGGAAGTGTCACAACTCCTTGGGCATAGCCCACGTCTTGCTGGGCGATCACCGCCGGGCTGTGGAGGACTTCCGCGCCGCAGTGACCATCTTCGACACGGTCGGCGATCCGGGAGGCGAGGCGATGGTGCGGAACAACCTCGGCCCTTTGCTCACCCAGATGGGCGACTGGGAGGGAGCGGAGGAAAATGTTAGCGAGGCCATCCGCCTCTGCCTGCGGACGGACGCCACCGCCCGTCTGCTTCACCCGCTTGAGAACATGGCGCGCCTGCACCAGGCGCGTGGCGACGCTGAAGCTGCTCGCAGCAGCTGGCGGGAGCTGTTAGAACGGGCCCAGTCGATGGGCTACTGGGACACGGAGATCGTCGCGCGTTGTGGACTGGGCGTGGTGTATCTCGAGGCGGGTGACCTGGAGGGCGCCGCTGCGGAGCTCGTGGCGGCCCGCGGGCTGATGCCGGAAGAGGAGGAATGGCCCGACTACCGTGAGGACCTGGAACTTCTGGCGGCGCGGCTGGCGGCGGCGCAGGGTGACGACAGAAAGGCGCTGGAGATTCTCGACAAAGCGGAAGCTGCACTGGCCGGAAGCGATCGCTACGTGTGGGCGACTTACAGACTGTTCCATGGAGAGATATTGAGTCACCGCGATCCGGCGAAAGCGGGTCCGGTCGTGCAAGAGGCTCTGGAGGTCTTTCGCCAGCTGGGCGCGGAACCGATGCGGGAACGCGCGGAAAACATTCTCGCGCAGATAGGGGGAGATCATGACTCGCCAGATGAATAAGTCGCTGCTGCTCTGGCTCGCTTTGCCACTTGCGGGCTCGTTGGTCGGGTGCGAAGCGGAGCGCGGCCGTGAGCCGGCGATCGATCTGAGCGATGAGGCAAAGAGCGGCGGCATGGCGGTCGTGTGCTATCCGACGGACATAGGGGGTCTGAGCGCGTTCGCCTCTCCCGAGCTG
>JASFTI010000370.1:0-4006 GCA_050053635.1 Gemmatimonadales bacterium | reverse complement strand
CAAAGGTTTCAGGGTCGGCGGATCGAGCGGCGGCGGCTGGAAACAAACGTTTGAGCGCGAGCAGCACACCGCCTTGTTGCGACGGCCCGCCACACCCTAGTTTCAGGTTGGCGGACGACCGTCGCCCTTCCCAAGAAGCCCGTTAACTCTAGCTAGGAGCGACCATGGAGAAGGTGGGCAAATACGCCTTTATCGCCGGTCTAGTCATCTGCGCGCTGGCCGGGTTCGGACTCGAGGCAACCTGGGTGCCCTGGGTGCTGGCGGTGCTGGGTCTCGTTGTGGGCTTCCTGAACATCGGCGACAAGGAGGTTTCGACGTTTCTGTTGGCGTCAGTCGCACTGATCCTGTCGGCGTCGGCTATGGTAGGGCTGCCGTTCGTCGGCGGTGTGCTGACGACGATCCTCGCCTACCTGATCGTCTTCATCGGGCCGGCCGTACTCGTCGTCTCTCTGAAAGGTCTCTTGGCGACGGCCAGAGAGTGAGCTTGTCAACGACCGAGCTTTAAGAGCGGCGACGCAACGTCCAGCCAGAAAGGCGGGGCCCGGTCCAGCTGCCGGGCCCCGTTTCTATGTCCGTAGTCGGGAGGAAACTGATGTCGGCAAACTAATGTTGGCAAACGGATGTCGGGAGGATCGGGTATACTGTTCCGCTAGCGCCGGACCGTGCAGGCAAAAGTCACCTGCGAGCAGTCAGCGGCAGGCGGGAGGTTGGCTTTTCTCCGCTCGGACTGCTCCGCTTCGCTCGACCGGCGGCGACCGCCGGTCATATGGAGAAAGTGCTGACGCGCTTTCCGTCGCGCAAGGAGTTTAGAATTTGCCTTCGCGCACCTGATCCTTCCTCAGGCCGTGGCGCAGCATCTTCACGTTCGCCGCCTCGACGGACTCGTTCTCGGGTAGCGGTACGTCGCCCTTCTCTTCCCCGAGCTCCTTTACGCTCTTCAGGCCCTTGAACCGTTCTCCGCCTTCCAGCGCCGGCACCTCGCTGTCGTAGAGATCGAACCAGGGGAGCCCCGCGTCGTCATACTCCTTCGCCGTGGGCGGCACGGTGGGCGGCGTCTGGCCGGTGATGGCGCGCCAGACGAGGGAATTGACGGTGTGGACGAAGCAGCGGCTGGAGTGCCCCAGGTCCCAATCCTCGAACTTGAAGGTGTCGTCGTAGATCTTCTGGCGCATGCGGCCGCCGGGTGCCAGCCCCAGGGAGAATTTCGAGGCGGCCGGCGCGCCGAGGCAGTAATCGAGGTGTAAGAATTCGCGTTTGGGCAGCCGCTCGTACACCTCCCGCTTCATCGGGTAGGCGACGATCTGCAGGCCGCCGTAACGGGCGGCGCCGGTCAGTTGCTCCTCAGCGCTGTAGCCGGCGCCCAGCGGCATGGCGACGAACTGGCGGATGACACCTTTCTCGACACAGTAGCCGTCGAGCCACGGCTGCTGCGGCACGACCAGATAGTCCTGCGGCCGGCGGTTGAGGCCTTTCTCCCACGGCTTACCGGTCACCGCGTTGATCTTGCCGGCGGCGACCTTCACGGCGAACGGATACTCGCTCCTCATCATCCAGCCGGAAAACAGTAGCCACAGCGCCTCGGACTGATACATCGGGAACATGACGCCTCCGCGCTCCAGCCAGCCCTCGGGGAGCCGCTCGGCGAAATCGTCTATATGACGGAGCGGGAAGTTGCCGAAGCCGGGCGGCAAAGGATACTTCTTACCGTCGTCCGGGATGCGGAAGGTGCGCTGGAAAGCGACCCGTAACACCGCGTCGGGGTGAACCTCCGGGAACGAAAAGACCAGCGTGTCATTCTGCAGCTCGATCATCTTACCCTTCCATCTGCTACTGTAACGATCTACCAGTCGCCGTCGCGCACCTCGCGCACCAGACGCAAGACCGCGCGACCGGGCATATCCTTCATCTCGCGAATCAGCTCGGCGAACAGGCGCGGCCGCTTCCTGATCACGTCCAGCAGATCGCTCGAGACCTTGCCGGCCAGCGCCAGCATCACGTCGGGGTCCTCGCCGAGATCATCGGCCAGCTTGACGATCGTCGCTTCGGAAGGGGGGCCGACATCGCCCCGCTCCACTTTGCTGAGATAGGAGGGCTGGACCCCGATCCGCCCTGCCACCTGCCTCACCGAATAGCGGGAGTCCTCCTTGCGGAGGGCTTCCCGTACTTCGCGCACGAAGTCGCCGAATGCCGACATGTGGTGCCTCCTGGCCGTATACTATATAGTATACACTCTACAGTCAAGGGGAGGGGCCGGTAGGCAGTGGGCTTGGGGATGGTGCGCCTGGACCGCGGACGTGTCTGGTCGCCTCATCAAACTCTCAACGCGTCACGACAGGGTGGGCGACGACTCCGCCGACCTACTAGATTGTGTCGATGCTCACCTCCCGGTTCTTCAGGAAGTACCTGCTACCCGGCTTTGTCTTCCAGTCGGTGGTGATCGCCGGCGGCTACGGGACGGGCCGCGAGCTGGTGGAGTTTTTCCTGACCTTCGGCCCAGTCGGCGGTCTTCTGGCGATGCTGCTCATCTCGACGGTCATCTGGAGCGCGGTCTGCGCCGCCAGCTACGAGTTCGCCCGGGTCTTCAACGCCTACGACTACCGGAGCTTCTTCACGCACCTGCTGGGCAGGGGATGGTTCCTCTACGAGGTCTGCTACTTCGCCTTGCTGGCGATCATCCTCGGCGTGATCGCCGCGGCGGCGGGCTCGATCCTGGAGGAGACGTTCGAGCTTCCCTACGCGGTCGGCGTGCTGGGCATCATGGCGGCGGTCGGGTTCCTGGTCTTCAGGGGCAGCACGACGATCGCCCAGGTGCTGGCGACGTGGTCGTTCGTTCTTTACGCCGTATACATTGCTCTCTTCGTCTGGTCGGCAGTCCAGTTCGGGCCGGAAATTCGCGCGGCATTCAACGCTGGTGCGGCGGAGCCGGGGTGGATCGTCGGCGGGATCCGCTACGCCGCCTACAACCTGGCGATCATCCCGGCGGTGTTCTTCGCGCTGCGCGACGTCGAGACGCGGCGCGAGGCGCTGAGCGCCGGGCTGCTTACCGGACCCATCGGCATCGTCCCCGCCCTGCTCTTCTTCATCGCGATGAGCGCCCACTACCCGGCGATCGTCGAGCGACCGGTACCCGCCAACTTCGTGCTGGAGGCGCTGGGCTCGCGGACCCTACAGCTCACGTATCAGATCGTCCTCTTCGGCACGCTGATCGAGACGGGGACGGGGCTCATCCACGCCGTCAACGAACGGATCGCCGGCGTCTACCGCGAGAAGGGTCGCGAGATGCCGCGGGTGCTGCGCCCCGTGACCGCCACGGCTCTCCTGGTGACCGGGGCGGCGCTGGCCAGCTTCGGGCTGATCGGGCTCATCGCCCGGGGTTACGGGACGCTGACCTGGTGCTTCCTGGTGGTCTTCGTCATCCCGATCCTCACCTGGGGGATCTACCTCATCCGATCCAGGCCGACCCGCCAGGCGCTATCGCGCTAAACCTTCGCGTTTCCCATCTTGTGCGGTGTGAGAACTTGGGTCCATGTCCGTCCTGCAGCCCGCAGACGCCTGAGGTGATGACGGCAGACGAATTCACGATCCGGCCGCTCGAATCGCGCGACGACTTCCTGCAATGTGTCGCCCTGCAGCACGAGACCTGGGGCGAGGACTTCGAGGAGTGCGTACCGCCTTCGATCCTGCAGGTGTCGCAGAAGGTGGGCGGCGTGTCCGCCGGTGCCTTCGACGCCGATGGTCGGCTGGTGGGCTTCGTGTTCGGGCTCTCCGGCGTGCGCCACGGCCGGCTGGCCCACTGGTCGGACATGCTGGCGGTGCGGGAGGAGCTGCGCGGGCGCGGGCTGGGGCAGCGACTGAAGGCGTATCAGCTGAGCCAGCTGCTAGAGCGGGGCATCGAGGTCGCCTACTGGACCTACGACCCGCTGGAGGCGGGTAACGCCAACATCAACATCAACCGACTGTCGGCCTTCCCGGTGGAGTACGTGCCCAACATGTACGGGCACGTCCC
>JASFTI010000369.1:0-4008 GCA_050053635.1 Gemmatimonadales bacterium | reverse complement strand
GTAGTTACGGCCCGATACTGGGGTAGTTATGGCGAGTTGAGGTGGAAGTATAGAACTGCCGCCGAGCGCCTTCGGAGCGCCACCGGGAGGGGCGGGACCCCGGCCTCGCCTCAGCCGGCTGGCTCGATGTTCTGGTTCACCCGGAAGAAGTTGTCCGGATCATACTGCTTCTTGATCCGGGCCAGCCGGGCATAGTTGTCGCGGTACGTCGCCTTAACGCGATCCTGGCCTTCCTCCATCATGAAGTTCACGTACGCGCCGCCGGCCGAGTGCGGGTGCAGCGCCTCCCAGTACGACTTCGTCCAGTCGATGATCTTCTTGTTGTTCGCCGGGTCGGGATCGACACCCACGATCACCTGAGCCCAGTTGCTTTCGCGATAGGCCCACGGCGTATCGCTGTTGCCTATGCGCTGCGCCGCCCCGTCGATTGGATACATGTGCATCGTCGAGTGCCCAGTGGGGATCTCAGAGCCGAACTTCACATGCTCGGCGATCGCTGCATCGCTGATCTCGTTCATGAAGTCGGCCCGCCAGTACCACTGGAGACCCGCCGGGTAGAAGACGTCGAACATGCTCTGCATCGTCGGATGCGGCATTGGGCCCACGTGCTCGAAGGCCGGTGGCCCGAACGCACGAATCGGCTTGAAGACTCTCTCGGCCTCCTCCAGCGGACCCGTATAGCACCAGATGACGCCGCACATCGCCTTGCCGTGGAGGTGCTTGGGGAAGGGAGGCCCCGGGACCACGAGGAAGGCGAAGAAGCCGCCCAGCTCCTCCGGTGCTTTCAGAATGAACTCGCGGTACCAGGCCAGAACGTCCGCCGCCTTGTCGAGCTCCCAGAGCGTCGGTCCGGCGTAGTTCGTGTGGACGGGATGCGCCCTGAACAGGAAAGACGTGACGACGCCGAAGTTGCCACCACCGCCGCGGATCGCCCAGTAGAGATCCTCGTTCTCCTCCGCGCTGGCGCTGACCGTGCTACCATCGGCCAGCACGAGGTCGGCGGCCAACAGGTTGTCGATGGTGAGCCCGTGCTTCCGGGTCAGGTGGCCGACGCCGCCGCCCAACGTGAGCCCGGCCACTCCGGTGCTGGAGATCGTGCCGGACGGGACCGCCAAGCCGCACTCGTGCGCCGCCCTGTCGACGTCATTCCAGGTGCAGCCGCCGCCCGCCCGGACCGTGCGGGCGTCTGGGTCGATGTCGATCTCCTTTATTCTGGACAGATCGATGACCAGGCCGTCGTCGCACAGACCCAGGCCACCGCCGTTGTGGCCGCCGCCGCGGATCGCCGTGAGCATCGCGTTCTCCCGGCCGAATCGCACGGCCGTCTGGACATCCCCGACGTCCGCGCAGTAGGCGATCAGGCGCGGCCGCTTGTCGATCATGCCGTTGTAGATCTTGCGGGCCTCGTCGTAACCCGCGTCGTTCGGTTGGATCAGCTCGCCGTGCAGGCTCGCCTTGAACGCTCCGACGGTGTTGTTGGCTGGCATGGCATCCTCCCGAGGGGCCAAGGGATGATCAACCCTACGGTCGACCGGCGCGCGGTGCCGTGCGGCTGTGTCGACCTCAACGCGTATGTGGTGAAAAGGGTAGTCCCAAGCCCGGTCGGGCGAACGGACGCTCGGCAAGGGTAAGTGCCCTGTTGGAGGGCAACCGAGTCCTCGAGGCTCGACCAGGGGCTATCGCACGTAGCCGCTATTATAGGACGAAAGGCGAAAAGCGGAAAGGGGTTGTGGCAGCCTCAGGGCGCCTGGCAGTCCCTCGGCTCCCAAAGTTTTCCCGGCCCTCATCTCTTAACCCGGGAACGTTGCGGGGGGCAGGGTGGGGTGTCGCTCACGAGGCCGTGCGGGCTCTCAGACTGTAGCTCCAAAGCGCGGGTCTCTCTCGGATTGTGCGCTCGAAACAGGCGAGCACGCTCCGTGTGACCGCTTCCTGCTCGTCGGGATGTGACGTCACGGCGAACGCTGGACCGGGATCGACGCACAGCCGCCCGTGGTCGAAGCTCGGATCCCACGCCAGCAGCGGCACTCCGGCGCATGCGGCGAGGCGCGTCGGAAAGGACGAGGCGAGCCACTCCTGGCTGAGGAAACGGATGGCATAGCCACGCCGCGCTCGAGGGAAATCTGCCATCACGACCACGCGACCACCGGCGCGAAGGTGGCGGATCAGCCTCCGTAGTCCGCGTACACCTCCCGGTACCACGCCCACGCCGGCGCGCTGAATCCATATGTGCTTGGCGACGATCAGAGCGAAGTCGGACTCACAGCACCAGAGGGCAAGAAGTCGAGCCCACGGCATGTGAAAGGTCGCTATCACACAGCCTGAATCGTACTCCGGCGGGAGGCCGCAGGTCACACAGTCGAGGGCGACTTCGCGAAGGGGGGTTCGCAGGATCAGCACCAGCGACTCTCTGGCCAATCGGGCGAACCAGATCTCTCGTAGAGTCCGGTTCCGGCCAGCCGGGGCGTTCGAGATCAGTGGAGAGACGCTGGCGAAACGGCACCACACTGCGAGAGCGTGCAGTGCTGCGACAGGTGCGGCAACGGCTCGGCAGGTCACAAACAAAACGCCGACGCAGAACAGCTTCAGCCGACGGCGTATACGAGAGGTCGTCGTGCGGGGAACCTGACCGCTGTAATTCTCCACGGTACCGCTGACCATCCGCGGGTATAGGCCGTTCACCACCACGGGCCCACACACTACTCAAAATACGGTCGCTTCCGGCGCTCCACCAGCAGATGCCTAGTCGTCTCCCCAGTGGACTGATCGGCCGCTGTTGCAGAGGATCCGGCCGGCGTCTATCGTCCTAGCTCGATGTCGGAGCCAATCCAACTGCAGGGTCGCCTGACATCCCTGGATGCGTTTCGCGGGGCGACCATCGCCGGGATGATCCTGGTCAACAACCCGGGTAGCTGGTCCCACGTCTACCCGCCGCTGCTGCATGCCGAGTGGCACGGCTGGACGCCCACCGACCTCATTTTCCCGTTCTTCCTGTTCATAGTCGGCGTGGCCATACCGATCTCCTTCGGCAAGCGGCTGGCTCGCGGCGACTCGAAACGCCAGCTGAGCCGGCACGTCGTCACCCGCAGCCTGATTCTGTTCGGGCTCGGCCTGTTCATGGCCCTGTTCCCGAGCTTCAGCGACTGGGGTACGCTACGCATCCCGGGCGTGCTGCAGCGGATCGGCGTCGTCTACCTGATCGCCGCGACCCTCTATCTGACTCTGGGCGCGCGGGGCAGATGGAGCGCACTGGCCATCATAGTGCTCGGCTACTGGGCGCTGATGACGCTGGTGCCAGTGCCGGGCTTCGGCGCCGGCGATCTGTCGGCGGAGGGTAACCTGGGCGCCTATCTCGATCGGCTGATCCTGGGTCGACAACATTTGTATCGGGGCGATGTGTGGGATCCCGAAGGACTTCTCAGCACGTTGCCCGCGGTGGGGACGACACTCCTCGGCATCTTCACCGGCGAGTGGCTCGTCTCGGAGAGAGATGGGAACGCGAGGGTGAAGAGCTTACTGGCGGCGTCCGTCGTTGCCATCGCGCTGGGGCTTTTGTGGGGGCTGCTGTTTCCCATCAACAAGAAGATCTGGACCAGCTCGTACGTCGTCTTCAGCGCCGGCATGGCCGGGCTGCTGCTCGGCGCCTTCTACTGGATGATCGAGCTGCGGGGCTGGAAACGGTGGAGCCGGGCGTTCGTAATCTACGGGATGAACGCCATCGCCGTGTTCGTCGCCTCGGGTCTGCTGACGAAGACGCTGGTCCGGGTGCGAGTGCCCGCCGCTGCCGGCGAGTCGACATCGCTGTACAACTGGATATACACGAACCTGTTCGCGTCGTGGGCTGGACCGCTGCACGGCTCGTTCGCCTTCGCGCTCTTCTACGTTTGCTTTTGGCTGTTCATCATGTGGCTGCTGTACCGGCGCGGGATCTTCATCAAGATTTGAGATGGGCGATCACATGATCGAGCGCATCAGAGAGCTAGAAGCCATCAGTCGCAGGCTGGAGCCAGA
>JASFTI010000368.1:0-4030 GCA_050053635.1 Gemmatimonadales bacterium | reverse complement strand
TCATCTATGCCGGTACCAATGGCCATCTCGACGACGTCGAGATCGCTGACATCAAGGAGTGGGAGACCGGTTTCCACGGCTTCATGGAGGCCAGCCACCCGGAGGTCGGTAAAGCGATCCGCGCCGAGGGCCGTATCTCGGAAGAGAGCGAAGAGTCGTTGAAAGCGGCGATCGAAGAGTTCAAGGAGCAGTTCTCGGCCAGCAAGCGCCGCGAGACGGCGCCAGTGGCCGCCGCCGCGCAACCGGCGGAGCCCGAGCCTGTAGCCCGGTAGCGAGCGCATGTCGAAGACACGTGACATTCGGCGGCGAATCCGCTCGATTCAGAGCACACGCCAGATCACACATACCATGGAGATGGTTGCGGCGTCGAAGTTGCGCCGTGCCCAGGATCGTGTACGGACGGCGCGTCCCTATGCCGCCAAGCTGACCGAGGTCATTTCGAGTCTATTCGCACCGGAGCTGGCGGAGAGATACCCGATCCTCAGACAGCCCGAGAAGATCCGCAGGTCGGCCCTCGTCCTGATTACGAGCAATCGTGGATTGGCCGGCGGCTTCAACGTCAACCTGATTCGCATGGCGCGCGGCGTCCTCGGCGAGCTCCGTGATGAGGGTGTCGATATCGAGTTCCAGGTAATCGGAAGGAAAGGTATCAGCTTCTTCCGGTTCCGGCGTGAACCGATGGCGTTGACACGACAGGACATCACCGATCGCCCGAGCATGGAGGACGCGCGATCGGTCATCGACCCGCTCATCCCCCGCTTCGAGTCGGGCGAGCTCGACGCGATCGATGTCATATACGCGCATTTCAAGAACCCGCTTTCAACGCCGCCCACCCGGATACGGGTGCTTCCGGTCAGTCCGCCCGACGAGCAGCGAGGTGCGCGCGCCCACAACTACCTGTTCGAGCCGTCCGCCGAAGAAATCCTCACCACCGTCCTGCCGCTCTACGTCCGAAACGCCGTCTATCGCGCGCTGGTCGAGACGGCGGCGTCCGAGCAAGGGGCGCGAATGACGGCGATGAAGAACGCGACCGATAACGCCGACGAACTGATCAAAACGCTGACTCTCCAGTACAACAAGGCGCGCCAGACACAGATCACCCAGGAGCTCACAGAGATCACCGGTGGCGCTGAGGCGCTGAGAGGCTAGCAGAATAACGAAACGAGCGACAATGGCTGAGAACATAGGTAAGGTGGTACAGGTCATCGGACCGGTCGTCGACGTCGAGTTCGAGCCCGAGCAACTGCCGGAGATCTATTCGGCGGTGCGGGTGAAAGGCGATGGCGAAACGCCCATCGACGTCGTCTGCGAGGTCCAGCAGCATCTGGGACGCGGCCAGGTCCGCACCGTGGCCATGGATATCACCGACGGCATCGTCCGCGGCATGAAGGCCATCGATACCGGTGGCCCGATCACGACGCCCGTCGGCCACGCGCCGCTGGGTCGGATCATCAACGTGCTGGGTGAGCCGGTAGACGAGCAGGGGCCGGTGGAGGCCGAGGAGCGCTGGCCGATCCATCGGCCACCGGTCGAGCTGGAGAACATCGTCCCGACCAGCGAGATCTTCGAGACCGGAATCAAGGTCGTCGACCTCATCGCGCCGTATCTGAAAGGCGGCAAGACAGGCCTCTTCGGCGGCGCCGGCGTCGGCAAGACCGTCATTATCATGGAGCTCATCCACAACATCGCCACCGAGCACGGCGGCCGCTCGGTCTTCTGCGGTGTGGGTGAGCGGACCCGCGAGGGCAACGACCTGTGGCTCGAGATGACCGAGGCCGGCGTGATCACGCCCGGCGACCCGGACAAGAGCAGTGCGGCGCTGATCTACGGCCAGATGAACGAGCCACCGGGCGCCCGCTTCCGGGTCGGCCTGACCGGTCTCACGGTCGCCGAGTACTACCGCGACGTGGAAGGTCAGGACGTGCTCGTCTTCATCGATAACATCTACCGCTTCATTCAGGCCGGCAACGAGGTCTCGGCGCTGCTTGGCCGTATGCCCTCGGCGGTGGGTTACCAGCCCACCCTCGCCACCGATGTCGGCGAGCTGATGGAACGGATTACCTCGACACGCAAAGGCTCCATCACCTCGGTGCAAGCGATCTATGTGCCCGCCGATGACCTGACGGACCCGGGTCCGGCCACGACGTTCGCGCACCTCGATGCGACGACAGTGCTCTCGCGCCGGATCGTCGAGCTCGGGATCTACCCGGCCGTCGACCCGCTCGACTCGACCAGCCGCATCCTCGACCCACAGTACGTCGGCGAACGCCATTACGCCGTAGCGACGCGCGTACAGGAGATCCTCCAGCGCTACAAGGACCTGCAGGACATCATCGCGATTCTCGGCATGGACGAGCTTTCCGAGGAGGACAAGCTGATAGTGAATCGTGCGCGTCGGATCGAGCGCTTCCTCTCGCAGCCGTTCTTCGTTGCCGAGCAGTTCACCGGTACCCAGGGCCGCTACGTGCGGCGCGAAGATACAGTCGAGTCGTTCGAGCGGGTGGTGAACGGCGAGTTCGACGAGCTACCCGAACAGGCGTTCTACATGGTCGGCGATGTCAACGAGGTGGTCGATAAAGCCAAGCAGATGGGTAACTGAGAATGGCGGTTCCAGGAAGTGGCCGACTGTTCAACGTCTCGGTGATCTCACCGGAGCGCAAGGTCTTCGAGGGCCCGGTCAGGTTCCTCGTCGTTCCCGGCTTCGACGGCGAGATCGGCATCCTCCGTGATCACGCGCCCCTCATGGCGTTGCTCGGCGCGGGCACGCTGCGCATCGTCACCGAGGCAGGAACGCGACGCTTCCGGGTCTCCGGCGGCTTCGTTCAGGTCGTCGACAACGAGGTGTCGGTGCTGAGTGAGGAAGCGAGCGAGGGATAGTGATCGCTAATCACCGGCCTCAAGCCGGCCGCTCCAGCCCGTACGTCCTGATCTTCCGGTACAGCGTCTTTGCCGAAATCCCCAGCGTGTCCGCCGCTCGCCCCTGGTGCCAGTTCTCTTTCCTGAGCACGGCCTCGATGTGGGCCCGCTCCAGGTCCTCCAGCGACACATCTTGCCCGACCAGCGTGCTGCCACCGTCGCTACGGCGGATGTGCGCCAGATCGCGGGGCAAGTCCTGGGGCTGGATCTCTTGGCCGGCGCGCAGGATCGCCAGGCGCTCCATGATGTTCCGCAACTCGCGAACGTTGCCTGGCCACTGGTAGGAGGTCAACGCTTCCAGGGCCTCGTCGGTAAGCTCTGGCGGGTTCGCGCTCAGCTGCTTCTTCAGGAAATGCCGCGCCAGGACGGGAATGTCACCGGGCCGGTCGCGTAGCGGTGGGATGAGTATGGTCAACGTGTTGATCCTATAATAGAGGTCGTCCCGAAAGTTGCCCTCCGCCACCTCGACGTCGAGTTCGCGGTTGGTCGCCGCCAGCAGCCGGATGTCGGTGCTCACCTTCTGGGTACCGCCGACGCGGAAAAACTCGCCCATCTCCAGTGCCCGCAACAGTTTGGACTGAAGGCGCGGCGCCAACTCGGCGATCTCGTCCATGAACAGAGTCCCGCCGTCCGCCAGCTCGAATAGCCCCAATTTGCGCGTCATCGCGCCGGTGAAGGCGCCCCGCTCGTGCCCGAACAGTTCGGACTCGAGCAGGTTCTCCTGAATGGCGGCGCAGTTGATGTCGGTCAGCGGACCCTCGGCCCGCGGTGACAGCCGGTGTATCGCCCGCGCGACCAGTTCCTTTCCGGTGCCGCTCTCCCCGCTGATCAGCACAGCGCTGTCGGACGCGGCGACTTTGCGGGCCAGCTCGAGGACCTCTTCCATGGCGGCGCTGGCCGTGACGATCTCCGGAAATTCTTCGTGCCTCGACAGCCGCGTCTGCAGTCGGACGTTCTCGACGGCGAGCTGTCGTTTCTCGAAGGCGCGGCGCACGAGCATCTCGAGCTCTGCGACGCGGCACGGTTTCGTCACGTAGTCGTAGGCGCCCAGCTTCATCGCCGCGATTGCCGTCTCGACCGTGCCGTTGCCGGTAACGATGACGACCTCGGGCGG
>JASFTI010000367.1:0-4060 GCA_050053635.1 Gemmatimonadales bacterium | reverse complement strand
TGTGACGCGATAGAAGACACCGCCCTCCCAGAGCAGGCCCTGGAACGATCCTAGGGTGTTCAGCGGGATGTCGATCCCGAAGACCCGTCCGTCGTATAGACTCTTCACCTGTTCGACCCCGGTGTGGCCCACGACAATCGCGTGCGCCCCGTAGTAGGTGAGGATTGCCTCGACCTCCTCCGGGGTCGCGTGCGAATACCATCCCTCTTTCGGCTCGTAGTAGCCGCGGTACCAGAATGGGCCGCCGCTGCTGTACCAGAAGATCGGCGTGGGATCGAACGCGATCTGGTACGATCGCAGGTCGATGTACTCACGGGCCTGGGCGTTAATGTCCTCGAGAGATAACCCACGTTCGACGATGTGGGTCCCGATACCGCCGTGGACGAAGAGGATGCCGTTCAGTCTGATTGCTGTGTGTTTCGCGCGAAGCCACCGGCCCAGCTCCATATGTGGGCCGTACAGGTCCTGGTACATGATCTTCGTCTTGCGCGCGATGCCGTTCATGTACTTCTGGTTGACGTATCGCAGGTCGCCCTGCATCGCCATTATCTCGTGATTGCCGAGCACGAAGTGAACGCGGCCGCCCGCCTTAGTCGCCTCCTGCTCCAGGCGGTAGATGAGCCACAGGCACTCGGTGACGCGGTCGCCGCGGTCGAAAACGTCTCCGTCCACCACCAGGTGCCCGGTCCCCCAGCGCCAGCGGAGATTCTCGTCGACGATCCCGGCGTTCACGAGTAGTTCAACGAACGACTCGTACTCGCCGTGTAGGTCGCTGACAACGAATATGCTCGGCACGTCGTCATAGGTGTGGGGCTGGATCTCCGGCGCCCCGGCGGCGACGACGAACTCGACGAGCGAATCGGCGCAGAACCCGTCGAAACGAAGCGTATCGCTAACCAGAAATGTTTGCTTTTCCACCGATCCGTCGCATAGGTAGAAGACGAGAGCGGTAGAGTCGTTCTGCCAGTAGACATGGGGACCGTCGTCTAGTGAATCGGCCACGACCCCCGAACCCGGCAGTTCGACGCTCAAGTGTGTGGTCGCCGGTCGCAGCGGCACGAGGATCCCGACTCCAAGGACCGCAGGAAGGACTGCGGTCGCTTTTCGTGTCAGCATATCCAGCTCCAGTGTGTCGCACCCCTTCCGCGAAGAACTGTGTGAACCTAACCTGTGGGGCATGCACATGCCAAGAATACTTACGCTCGCGGTAACCCTGACCGCCGCGGTGACCGGGTGTGCCGAGCCCGATGGCGGCGACCGCTTCGCGGTGCGGGATAGCGCCGGCATCGAGGTCGTTGAGAGTCGCGCGCCTTCCACTGGCGTAACCGCGGCCTGGTCCGTGGACGAGGAACCGCTTCTGGAGATCGGTGTGGAGGACGGCCCGCCCGAGTACCAGTTCTCTCAGGTCGAGGGCGCGCTGCGTCTGCCGGACGGCCGGATAGTGGTCGCCGACGCCGGCTCGCGCGAGATCCGCTTCTTCGACGCGGCCGGCCGCTTCCAGTCCGCCGCGGGACGTCGCGGCGACGCGCCGGGCGAGTACAGGCAGATCATCGCGCTGGGCTATGGTCCCGGTGACTCGATCTGGGCCTTCGACTACGGGAATCGGCGGTTCACGGTGCTCACCGACGCTGGGGAGGTGGCCAGGACGCTGACCCTCGACCCGACGCTCTCCAACGTCGGCGCCGTGGGCCGCCTGGCGAACGGCTCCTTCGTCGTTCGGGAGTTCTGGTCGTCGGCGGGCGGCGACGCCGCTGCGATCCGCTTGGGGCTGGTCCGCGATCCGGCGGCCGTGGCGAGCTACGCGCCGGACGGTGCGCGGATGGATACCATCGGTCTGTTTCTCGGGCGCGAAATCTACGTCGGCACGGAGGACGGACGTGGCGTGATGAGCACGCCGCTCTTCGCACACGGCACCAGCGCCGCCGTCCACGCGGACGAGGTCTTCGTCGGCGATCAGCAGAACTTCGAGGTCGGCGTCCACTCTGCGGACGGAACACTGCGCCGAATCGTCCGGCTGCCCGACGTCGACCTGCGGGTGACGGGCGACGACATCGAGCGGGCGATCGAGCAACGATTGGCGAGCGTCCCCGAGGTACAACGAGCGAGGATGAGGGCGCAACTCGACGCTATGGATGTCCCGGCCACGCGACCCGCCTACGGCCGCCTGCTGGTCGATTCACAGGGCGCTCTTTGGGTCGGCGACTACGCGCCCTACCCGGAAGACCCCGTTCTTTGGCATGTCTTCGACAGGCGCGGCCGCCTCGTCACCGCGCTGCAGGTGCCGGACCGTTTTCGTGTCTTCGATATCGGCGCCGATTGGATTCTCGGTGTGTGGCGCGACGACTTCGATGTCGAACGCATTCGCTTATACCAGCTGAGGAAAGATGACTGAATTCAAACCTGCTGCCGTCAAGCCGACCGTGCCGTTCGATGTCTTCCAACAGATCGACGTTCGGGTAGGCTCGATCGCGGCAGTCGACGACATCCCCAGCTCGGGTAAGCTGCTGAAGCTTACCGTCGATTTCGGCGATCACCAGCGCACGATCGTCGCGGGACTGAAGAAGGAGCGACCCGACCGGCAAGCGCTCGTCGGCGTACAGGCGCTCTTCGTGGTCAACCTCGAGCCCAGAAAGATGGCGGGCGAATTGTCCGAGGGGATGCTCTTTGATCTCGGTTATCCCGACGGTATCCGGCCGGTATTCGCGGTCCCCGAGGCCGCGGTGCCGAACGGAGCGCGGGCCGGTTAGCGGGCGGGCCGCCCGAGCCGCAACCAGAGCAGCGCGATAATGGTCTTGGCGTCCTGCTGGCGGCCGGCAAGAAAAGTGTCCCACAGCTCGGCGGGGCTCATCTCGAACACCTTGATGTCCTCGTCGCCGACCCCGAGCCCTTCCGCGGTCTCCGGTTCTCCGCTCACTTCGCCATAGTAGAGGAGAACGCGCTCCGACGTACCGCCGGGCGACATATAGAAGGTGGCGATCGGTTCCAGAACCTCGACCTTGTACCCCGTCTCCTCGCGGATCTCGCGGGCTATGCAGGCCTCGGGCGACTCGCCCTCGGGCAGACTGCCGGCGACGATCTCGTCCACCCAACCGGGGCCCTTCTCCAGCGTCGGGTAGCGGAACTGGTTCACCATCACGAGGCGGTCGGTATCGCGGTTCAGTAGCAAGGCGGCGACCGAGTCACCGCGCTCAAAGCAGAGTTGGCGGAGCGGCGGACTCCAGCTCCCGTCGTGTTTGCGGTGCTCGATGATCGCCTCTTCGACCTTGAAGACGTCGTCGAGGATCCACCGTTTCTCCAGTACCCTGACTTTATCCATTCCGCCCGACCTCGAGGTTCCGGGTGATCTGTGCCCGCTCGCGCCCGCGCTCCGTATCGGAAGAGAAGAGCGGGGCCCTCTTGTCGCAAGCGATCGGCCCGAGCGGCCCGGGCGGCACCAGCATGTCGGCTCGGGGCTCATCGCGACGGCCATACGCCAGAGTTTGGCCCGTAACCACTGTTCCTGTTCGAGCGCAAGTGGTGTAACTTTCACGCCCCTGCTGGGGCGACCCCACTGGAGGGGGTCGCTCGCCGGCGGGCCTGATCGATATGAACGAAGACGCGAACACGACTGATTATGGGGTGCGCCCGCCTGCGGACCTGAACCCGCGGCTCGATCCGGCGTTGGATTTCCCCGACGCCGAGTTCGGGGAGCTTTCCGCCGCCGACTACGGGACGCTGGGCTTCATGTCCGGTCTCGAGGTGCACCAGCAGCTGCTAACCCGCTCGAAGCTCTTCTGCCGCTGCCCGGCTGGCCGTCTTGTGAAGGTGAGCGATTCTGAGGTGCTCCGCCACATGCGCCCGACCCTCAGCGAAATGGGCGAGTACGACGGGACGGCGCTGATGGAGTTCAAGACCAGGAAGGAAATAGTCTACCAGCTGGAACAGAAATCGGTCTGCACTTACGAGATCGACGACACGCCGCCGTTCGAGATTGATGAGGAGGCGGTGCGGGTAGCTATCGAGATCGCCCAACTCCTCAACCTCAACCTGGTGTCCGAGCTGCACGTCATGCGCAAGCAAT
>JASFTI010000366.1:0-4075 GCA_050053635.1 Gemmatimonadales bacterium | reverse complement strand
GGTCCCGCAGCGATCGGCGAGCGTTCGCGGCTGCTGGGCGGCTCGTTCGAGCGAGTCGTCGCCGGGCCCTACTCGTATCTGCAGGGCGAGATCGCGGACTGCACGATCCTCGGTTACATGAACAAGGCTCACCAGGGCTATCTTGGCCACTCCTACGTCGGCAAGTGGGTCAATCTGGGCGCTCTGACAACCAACAGCGACCTGAAGAACAACTACCGCCCTGTCCGCGTCTGGACGCCCGCCGGCGTGCAGGACACCGGCAGCCTCAAGGTCGGCTGCTTCCTTGGCGATCATGTGAAGACCGGGATCGGACTGCTGCTGGGTACTGGCACCGTTGTGGGTGCTGGCAGTAATCTATACGGTACTGGCATGCCGCCCCGCTACGTCGAGCCGTTCAGCTGGGGCGAAGGCACGGATCTGGGTGAGTATCGCCTGGCCGAGTTCCTGGATGCGGCGGAACGAACGATGGCCAGGCGCGGCGTTGAACTGGGCGAGCGCGGGCGGCGCTACTTGGAGAGCTGCTGGCGTAAAGGGCGGGGTGGATGACCTTCAAGGTGCACGTTCTCGGTAGCGGCAGTCGCGGCAATTCAATTCTTCTCGAGACCTCCGAAACACGCATCATCGTCGATGCCGGCTTCAGCGGTCGGCAACTAGAGCGGCGTCTCGCCGCCGTCGAGGTTGGGCCCGACAGCATCGCAGCTCTGTTCATCACGCACGAGCACCGGGATCACACGCAGGGCATGGGCGTGGTCGCCCGCCGTTGGAAGGTTCCCGTTTACATCGCACGCGCCACGGCGGCTTCCTGCTCCGCCTTGCTGGGCGGCGACGAGGACCTGCGCTTCTACCGTGCCGGCCGAGCGGTCGACCTGGGCGACTTGCGGGTCGAGCCGTTTCTCACCTGCCACGATGCGATCGATCCGGTAGCGGTGACGGTGAGGCAACGCTCGAGCGGCCTGAAGGTCGGCATCGCTACCGACCTGGGCACACCGACGGTCTCGGTGCGTCACGCCCTCAGACTTTGCGACCTGCTCGTCCTAGAGGCCAACCATGATGAGGTGATGCTGCGGACCGGCCCCTACCCCTGGTCGCTGAAGAGCCGCATCGCCGGGCGGCACGGTCACCTATCGAACAGGGCCGCCGCGGCCCTCGGCACCGAGCTGCACCACCCCGAGCTGGCAGGTGTCGTCCTGGCACACCTCAGCCATGAGTGCAACGAGCCCGAACTAGCCGCCGAGGTTGTTGGTGAGGCACTGTCGAAAAAGGGTTACGCCGCTCCGCTACGCGTGGCCGTACAGGACGAGCCGCTGGCCGGGCTGAACGTCACCGGGATGGCTGCCGCCGTCCGCTCGCCGCAGCTGCAGCTATGGGATTCGGGGAGTTAGTTTCCCGTTGCCCGCAGGACATCGCTGGTAATCGCCCAGACCATTATCGCCAGGATGAGAAGCAAGCCGACCTGGCTCAGCCGGGCACGCGTCCGCAGTGACACGGCGCGTCCGCGTATCGCTTCGACGGCCAGGAACACGAGGTGCCCGCCATCGAGTATCGGTATCGGCAGCAGGTTGAGCACCGCAAGGTTCACGCTCAGGAAGGCCATGAAGGCGATCAGGTAGCCGACCCCGGCGCGGGCCGCCTGACCCGACAGCTGCCCGATGAGAATGGGGCCGCCGATGTCGCGCGCCGATTCCGCACCGGTGATCAGCCGCCCAACGAACTTCAGGATGAGCCAGGTCAGCTGGAACGTGCGCTCCGTGCCGGCGACCAGCGACCCAGCCGGCCCCAAGGCGCGTCCGGCGTTGATCGTATCGCGGTAGACCCCGATCTGCCCGTAGATGACGGAATCACCTCTGAGCGAATCGAACATAGCGGCCCGCGCGATCCGGCTCCGCAACTCGATCTCCTGGTCATCCCGCAGCAGCCCCAGAGTGACTTCCTCGCCCGGCCGCTGGTTCACGTAACTATGGAACTCGAGCCACATGTCGATTCTCTCGCCGTCCACCGCGGTGACCAGGTCGCCCGCCTGCAGGCCGGCTTCCTCGGCCGGGCTGTCTTCGACGACCGAGCCGATGAGCGGCACCCACGACTGATAGTAGGCGATCCCGGCGTAGGCGAAGACGGCGAACAGGAAATTCATCACCACGCCGGCCGAGATGACCACGGACCGCGTGCCCACCGACTTCGACTCGAAGCGCCGTTCGGGAGGGGTCTCGAGGTCCGACTTGCCGCCTTCCAACGCCTCCAGCGCCTCATCCTCGCCCATACCCGCCATCTTCACGTAGCCGCCTAGCGGCAGAGCGGAGATGACGTACTCCGTCTCGCCCACCGTGAATCCCCAGACCCTGGGGCCGAGGCCGATGGAGAAGCGTGGGACGGCGATCCCGGCAAGCTTGGCCGTGATAAAGTGGCCCAGCTCGTGGATCACGATCAGGACGCCCAGTACTATGATGAATGCGAGGATCGAGTTCATTTACTCCGACCGCGGTGCCTGTTTCCGATCTCATCGACTCTGGCGCGCGCCGTCTCGCGTGCCCACCGGTCCACGCGCCAAAGCCCCTCCAGCTCCTTCACTTCTTCGACGGCGTGCGCGTCGAGTACCCCGTGGATCACCTTTGGGATCCCTGTGAAGCGGAGTCGCTCTTGCAAGAACGCGGCGACGGCCTCTTCGCTGGCGGCGTTGAAGACAGCCGGCGCCGTGCCGCCTCGCAGCGCCGCCTCGCGTCCCAGCTCGAAGGCGGGAAACCGACCTTCGGGCACCGGCTCGAAGTCGAGCGAGCCGATTCCCGCTAGGTCGAGCGGCGGCGCATCGACCTCGACCCGCTCCGGGTAGCCCAACGCGTAAAGCACGGGCAAAGCCATGGTCGGGTATCCCAATTGGGCGAGCACGGACCCATCCCGGAACTCGACAAGCGAGTGGACGATCGACTGCGGGTGGATCACGACCGCTACCTGTTCGTATTCGAGCCCGAAGAGGAAATGGGCCTCGACAACCTCGAGGGCCTTGTTCACCAAGGTGGCGGAGTCGATAGTAATCTTCGCCCCCATGTTCCAAGTCGGGTGTCGTAGCGCCTCGTCCGGCGTCACCTCTGAGAGATCCAACGGATCACGGTCCCGAAAAGGTCCACCAGACGCAGTGAGGACCACACGCCGCACGCTCTCCGGGGCCGCGCCCTCGAGGCACTGGAAGACGGCGCTGTGCTCGCTGTCTACCGGAATCAACTCTCCACCTCCCCGCTCCAGCGCCCGCATGACCAGCGGGCCGCCTACCACCAGCGACTCCTTGTTCGCCAGCGCCAGGCGTTTGCCGGCCTCCAATGCCAGCAGGGACGGCTCGAGGCCGGCGGCGCCGACCAGTCCGTTAACCACGATCTCCACATCGCGGTAGGCCGCTGCCTCCAGCACCGCGTCCCAGCCCGCAGCCAGCCTGGTGCTCGACGGTCCGCCAGCGGGCGGTGACCCGTCGGCGAGCACCGCCAGCTCCGGCTGGAACCGGTCGACTTGCTCGAGCAGTGCGTCGGCGTTCCGGTTCGCAGTCAGAGCGACAACCCGATAGCGGTCCGGGAAGGCACCGATAACCTCCAGCGTCGTTCTGCCGATGGAGCCGGTCGACCCCAGGATTGCTACTGTTCGCGCGCCCATTACACTCCTACGACGCGTATGTACGCGTAGGCAAACGGAAAAACGAAAAGCATCGAGTCGAGCCGGTCAAGCATGCCGCCGTGCCCGGGCAAGAGCCCGGAGCTGTCCTTCACGCCGCACTCGCGTTTGAACCGCGACTCGAAAAGATCGCCGGCCTGTCCCACCACGGCGAGAATCGCACCCAAACCGAGCAACTCGCCGCCGCTCATCGTCCACGGCACGAGCGATCGGGTTAGCGTCACGTACAGCAGCGTACTACCCGCCGTGACGATGAAACCGGCGATCGCACCCTCCCACGTCTTCTTGGGGCTGATCACGGGCGCCATCTTGTGCCGCCCGATCGCCTGGCCTACAAAGTAAGCGGCACTATCGCCGAGCCAGGTAATCGCCACCGGCAGCATCAGCACGGCGGCCCCCGCGAGTCCGGGCGCCGCACCGCCCT
>JASFTI010000365.1:0-4083 GCA_050053635.1 Gemmatimonadales bacterium | reverse complement strand
GACGTCGAGGCGGCACGTAGAACTTTGCAGGCCGCGGAGGGCAAGGTCCCGCACAGCGAGTTGCTGTCCGACTTCTCCGCCGCCTTCTTCACCAGGGCTCTATTCAGGACGCTGCACGACGACTACGCCGAGGTCATCCGCGAGCAGACCGTGGCCGACTTCGGCGCCGACACGCCCGCATACTATCTCACCAAGGCCGACCTGTTCACGCAGCAGGACGACCCGCAGCGGGCGCGCGCCTACTGTGACTCGGCGCGTCGGGCGCTCGAGCCGAGAGTGCGGGAGGCGGCCGAGCTCGATGTCCCCCACTCGCAGCTCGCGCTCGCCTATGCTGGCCTGGGGATGGGAGAGGAAGCGATTCGGGAAGCCTCGCTGGCCACCGAGCTGCTTCCGCTATCGCGCGACGCCTTCTACGGCACCGATCCCGTCACCGACCTGGCCCGCGTCTACGTAACTTTCGGCGAGCACGACGCGGCCCTCGATCAGATCGAGATGCTGCTGGCGATCCCCGGGTGGCTGTCCACACACTGGCTCACCCTAGACCCCGTCTGGCAGCCGCTGCACGACCACCCGCGTTTCCGGGCGCTGCTGCAGGAGTCTAGCGAGGGTTCAGGCCGGGCGGCGCGGCAAGAGGATTTCGAGTGACGCGCCCGCCTCGATCGTTGGGAGCCTGACGCGCAGCCCACCCAAGCCGTAGTGCGATTCCAAGATGATGTCGCCCAGCTCCGGTGCCGCGAAGGTCGCGGGCTCTTCCGGCAGGTAGACGTGAAGCCAGACCGACTCGACGGCGGAAGCTCCGTTGTTGCGGACGTAGAGGATCGCGCTGCGGTCATCGCGCTCGCGCACCGTGAGCTCGAGCTCCGAGCGCGCCAGCCACCACTCGGCGATCTCAGACGTTCGGGCGAGCCAGACGTCGCCGGCGTCGCGGGCGGCTTGGGCGGCTGAGGCGATCGCCTCGACCTCGCGCCGCGAGTCGATGAGCTGGGAGTGGAGGGTCACGAGGTTCAGGCCGCCAAGCGCGCGCATCTTCTCCAAGCTCGCGACGAAGGCGGCGCGCAGCGAGTCGGGCCGGGTCTGGCCGCGGGATACGATGATGGTGTAGTCGTCGTCGACTACGCGGGGGAGCACCACGACCCGACCCGATCGCAAATCGAAAATCGCGGGCGCGGCGCTACGCGCGCCGTTCGAGGCGGCCAGATAGAGGCCGCCGCTCCGCCGCCACGCTTCCAGGGTCAGCGAATCGAACAGCTCGCGCGGCGGCCGGAAGCCGAGCGGCAGCTCGCCGGACCACTCGGCCATGTCGGCGCGCGCCTGGTTGACGCCGGCCAGCTGCGTGCCCCAGCCGCGGCCGGCTATCTGGCGGTGATCGACGCCGTGGCTACCCAGCTCGCCAGCGGCCGCCAACATCCCGGCCAGCTCCGGGTGCGCGCGGGCGAGCTGAGTAACCACGAAGAAGGTGAGAGGAACGTCCAGCTCGCTCAGACCCTCGGCCAGCCGACGGCTGTTGTTGAAGCTGTGCTCGACGTCCTGGGTGACGGCCATGGCGGCCCGGTGGCCGGAGGGCCACGGATCGACCTCTGCGAGCACGTGGCCGGCCGCCCAGAGCGCGGCGTTCTGGGCCAGCCTGTCGAGCAGCCGCTGGTCGCCGCGGCTGGCGGCGACGTCGAGACGGTAGCCGAACCAGGCGATGCGGGTGCCGGACAGGGTGGTGTGGGTTATCGCCCCGCTACCCACACCACCCTCGGGCGCTGATAGGGGATTCAGCGCCCAATCCGACCAAAAGACATTCGATCCGCCCGCACGCAGCGTGATCCACGGCTCGGTTCTGAGTTCCAGGCGAGAACCAGGAGGTAGTCCGGCCGCGACCACGCTGCCGTGCGGGACGACTATATATGTAGGAGGCTCGCCTTCGAGGGTCCCAGCCGTCTCGGCACCGGCCAGGTCACGTAGGTAATCGAAGCCCAGCCAGTCGCAATTCTCATCCCGGGCGCCCAGCGCCCAGGTCACTAGCAGATGCCCGCCGTCGTCGACGCGACGACGGATCGCCTCACGCTCACCCTCCTCGAGACAGACCGCCGCCGGGATGACCAGCAGCTCGGCCGCCGGCAGCTCCTCGATGCTTGGGGCACCGTTCAACAGCCCGATGTCGGCGCCGAGGCCGGCGAGGATCGATTCCCAGCGGTCGATGAGAGCGGGATAGTAGTTCGGGTCGGGGAAGAAAGCCGCCGTGCGCTGCGAGATATATATATGAGCGGTCCAGGCGGCAGTCGCAGGCAATTCGGGCAGCGGGACCTCGGCGACGAATTCCTCGACCGCCGGCGGCGCCTCGTCGCTGGCCGCCTCGATCAGCGAGTCGACGTCTATGTAGCGCCAGAGCAGGATCGCGGCGCCCACCAGCCCGGCGACCAGCGCCCCGAGCAGCAGGATCGCCGCGCCCCAGGTCCAGGGCGTGCGCGGGCGGGGAGGCTCAGCGACCGGTGCCGCCATTCCCACTTTCCGTTATCGGTGTGAACCCAGCGGGACGCGGCCGGCGAAGCGGGACCGGGCTATCGATCTGCAGCGGGCCGGCCTCCTCCTGCTCGCCAGCGGTCTCCTCATCGCCGTTCGGCACGTACCGGTAAAAGAAACGGGGCGCCGTATCGATTTCCTGCGGCTCGGCCGGCTGCCTGCCGCGTCGCAGCCAGTAGGCCGCGTACGACGCGACACCGAGGATCACCGTGACCAGGATCGTCACGATGATGATCGTCACCATTATCTGTATGATGCTCATGTTCTCCCCACCCTCTCCAGTTTCCCCCACGTCATCCGCATGTTGAGCGCCTCTTCCGCCGTCGAGCAAAGCTTCGCCACATCGATCAGCAGAATGAAGAAGAACCTGTAAATCAGCGCGAACGGCACGAGCGACAGCTGCTCTTCCTCCATGCCTACCGTCGCCAGCGCCGCCACCAGGTCGAGCAGCGTTAGCAGCGCCCACCAGGCCAGCAGCATCTCGCTCATCCCGAAGGCAACCGCCACGTAGGCGAAGAACAGGTGGCCGTAAACGTTCATGATCGGCCAGACCGTCGCCTCGAACCCCATCTGGACCAACGAGAGCCAGAGCGGCAGATCGGGCAGCGGCAGGGCCAGAGTGCGCCGGTGCTTGCCCAGCGCCTGCAGGATGCCGCGCGTCCAGCGGTAGCGCTGTTGGATGAGGTCGACCAGGCGTTCCGGCGCCTCGGTCCAGGCGACGGCGCGCGGCTCATAACGGATCTTCCAGCCCTTCGTTAGGATCTTGAGCGTGATGTCGGCGTCCTCGGCGAAGGTGTCGCGGTCGTAGCCGCCGACGCTCTTCAGCACATCGCGCCGAAAAAGCCCGATGGGGCCGGGCACGATGTTCACCGCCGCGAGGAAGCCCTGGGCGCGGCGCGCCATGTTGAGCCCCTCGATGTACTCGAGCGCTTGCAGCCGCGTCCACAGGCTGCGCCGGTTCGCTACCTTGACGTTGCCGGCCACCGCGCCCACCGACGGGTCGTGGAAATGGACGACCGCCGACCTGATCGTCTGCGGCTCGAGCCGCGAATCGGCGTCCATGCAGAGCACGATGGGGTGCTCGGCCATCGCCAGTCCCGAGTTGAGCGCGCTCGCCTTGCCGCCGTTCTTCTTCGTCATCACACGGATGCGGCAGTGTCCGTACTCGCCGGCCATGCTCGACGCGTTCGCCAGCGTGTCGTCGGTCGAGCCGTCGTCGACGACGATGATCTCGTAGTGCGGGTAGTCGAGCTGCAGCAGGCTCTCGAGCGCCGACTCGATGACCACCCCCTCGTTGTAGGCGGGCACGATGAGCGAGACCGGCGGGTACTCGGCCCCGTTCTTGACCGCGCCGCCCGACTCGAGATGATGCAGGTAGCCGAACCAGAGCAGCGTGAAGTAGCGGCCGATCAGGATGATCAGGAAGAGGACCAAGGTGACGACCGAGACCCGGACGATGAACGACTGGACCTCGAGCGGGGCCCGAGCCGCCCATACCAGCAGCAGCGCCCCGATGGCAACCACCATCGCAGCCGCAAGAACAAGCAGGAAGGGCCTGTTCTTCCTCACAGCCTG
>JASFTI010000364.1:0-4093 GCA_050053635.1 Gemmatimonadales bacterium | reverse complement strand
GTCCAAGCGAGGCCGGCCTCGAGCGGTGTTGTCTCGTCGTCGATATCGCTCCCGTAAAGCGCGAGGCCCGCCTCGAGTCGGAGCGTATCACGCGCGCCCAGGCCCACCGCCTGGAGTCGCTCACCGTCAGTCCCAAGTAACTCGGTCCACAGCTTGGACGCGGCGCCCGGCTCGCAGTACAGCTCGAAGCCGTCCTCTCCCGTGTAGCCGGTCCGACTGACCACGCACGGCTCATCGGCTACCCGGGATTCGGCGAACCGATAGTAGCCGAGGGTCGACGGATCGAGTTCAGAGAGTGGGGCGAGGATCTTCTCGCTCTCGGGCCCCTGCAGCGCCAGCAGTGCGATGGCGTCGCTCTCGTTCACAAGCTCGACCCCTTCGGCACCAAACCGCTCTAAACACCGCGACACCCAGTCGAAGTCCTTTTCGATGTTCGCTGCATTTACCACCAGGCGAAATCGATCGGGGAACTTGTAGACCAGCAGGTCGTCGACGATCCCACCCTTCTCGTTGCACATCACACAATACGTCGCTTGCCACGGCTCACGGCGCGAAATGTCGTTCGCTACCAGGTAGTCCACGAATCCAGCGGCCCTCTCACCCCGAAGCAGGAATTCTCCCATGTGAGACACGTCGAACAGACCGGCATGCTCGCGCACCGCCTGGTGTTCCACCGACACCCCGGCAGGGTACTGGACCGGCATCTCGAAGCCGGCGAAGGGGATGATCTTGCCGCCTAGCTTCCGGTGCTCCTCGTACAAGGGGGTTCTCTTGAGGTCGCTGGCCATCGGTCCCTCTGACGTTCGCAGGGCGAAGAGTTGTGAATTAGGGAGTTCTCTGACTGCCAATTTAGCAGGATTGGGAAGTGGCACCAGTAGAGTTGGGGATTCGGGGATTGGGGATTGGGGCTTGGGGCTTGAGGATTCGGGATTCCTCGGATTCGCGGCTCCACTTCCGAATTCGGGAGCTCTCGAATTGCCGATTCCCCGAATTCCCGGATTCGGGAAGGGCTACAGTATGTACCGGCGGAGGTCTTCGTCCTTGACGACCTTGGCGAGCCGCTCGCGGACCATCTCGTCGTCGACGAGGATCTTCTGCCGGCCGAGCTCCGGGAGATCGAACATGATGTCCTCGAGCAAGGTGGTCAGGACGGTGTGGAGTCGGCGCGCTCCGATGTTTTCCATCCGCTGGTTGACATCGGCGGCGATGCGGGCGACTTCGGCGACGCCTTCCTTGCTGAACTCGAGGCCGGCCCCCTCGGTCTCGACCAGTGCTCGATATTGGGTGAGCAGGGCGTTCTTCGGCTCCGTCAGGATTCGGACGAAATCGCTCTCGGTCAGCGACGCGAGCTCGACACGGATCGGAAAACGTCCCTGCAGTTCCGGGATGAGGTCTGAGGGCTTAGCGGCATGGAACGCCCCGGCGGCGATGAAGAGTATGTGGTCGGTGCGAACCATACCGTACTTGGTCTGGACGTTCGACCCTTCCACCACGGGTAAGAGGTCGCGCTGGACGCCACCTCGAGAGACATCGGGTCCACCCGCGGGTCCCCGTTCGCCGGCGATCTTGTCGAGTTCGTCGAGGAAGACGATCCCCATCTGCTCGACGCGGTCGAGTGCCTCGTTGACCACGTCGTCCATGTCGACGAGCTTGTCGAGCTCGTCGGCGAGCAAGATGCGCCGCGCTTCGGAGACGGAGACCGAGCGCTTCTTGCTGCGCTTCGGCAACATCTCCTGGAGCATCTCCGAGACGTTGTAATCCATGCCCTCCATGCCGGGAAACTCGACGACGGGGAAGGTCGTCTGTGTGACTTCGACCTCGATGTCTCTGGCCTCGAGCTTCCCATCTCGCAGCAACCCGCGCAGCTTCTCGCGAGTCCTCTTGCGTCGTTCCTTGAGTTCCTCTTCGTCCTCCTGCTCGGGCGCGGGCCGTTGATCCAAGGCTTCGCCGCGTGGCGACACTACGAAGGCCGGCGGCGTCGTGCCCCTTTCCTCACTGCTCGGCAGGAGCAGGTCGAGCAGCCGCTCCTCGACACGTTCATCCGCCACGTCCTGCACTTCGTCCTCGCGTTCACCGCGGACCATGTTGATGGCGATATCGACGAGGTCTCGCACCATCGACTCTACGTCGCGCCCCACGTAGCCGACCTCGGTGAACTTGGACGCCTCGACCTTAATGAAGGGAGCGCCGGCCAGGCGGGCCAGGCGGCGCGAAATCTCGGTCTTACCGACTCCGGTGGGACCGATCATAATGATGTTGTTGGGCAGAATCTCGTCCTTGAGGTCTTCGGCGACTTGCTGCCGTCGCCAGCGGTTCCTGAGGGCGATCGCCACGGCCTTCTTCGCCGCGTCCTGCGCAACCACGTACTTGTCGAGCTCGGCGACGATTTGCCGCGGCGTCAGCTCGTCGTGGAGTACCGGCTTGCCGCCGGGCTGGTCGTCGACCGGGCTCTCGGGCCGGGAGGGAGGCGAGTCGTTCATCAGCTCTTCGTTCCAAGCTCCAGTACGGTTATTGCCGTGTTCGAGTAGAGGCAGATCTCGCCGCTGATCTCGAGGCTGCGGCGGACGATCTCCAGCGCGCTCAACTCGGAATGCGCGCGCAGCGCTCGCGCCGCCGCCAACGCCATCGGCCCACCGCTGCCGATGGCCAGAATGTCATCGTCGGGCTCGATGACCTCGCCGCTGCCGGATAGCAGGAACGAGTGTCCCGCATCGACGACCGCCAGGAGTGCTTCCAGACGACGCAATATCCGATCGCTCCGCCAGTCCTTGGCCAACTCGACCGCGGCTCGCGGCAGGTTGCCCGGGAAGCGATCGAGCTTCTCCTCGAATTTCTCGAACAAGGTCAGCGCGTCGGCAACGGAACCGGCGAAGCCGGCGAGCACAGCGCCGTCCTTGAGTGCACGCACCTTGCTCGCCTGGGTCTTCACGATGGTGTCCCCGACGGTCACCTGGCCGTCGCCGCCGAGCGCGACGCTATCGTCGCGCCGGACGGCGACGATCGTCGTGCCACGCATTCTCATGTCGTCCATAGGTGGACTTCCGTTTCCGTCAGCTTCTGGGGTGTGCCACCCGGTATACCTGTCTCAGTCTCTCCCGGGAGGTATGTGCGTACATCTGCGTTGTCGAGAGCGAGGCATGGCCCAGCAATTCCTTGATCGCCATCAAATCGGCGCCCTCATCGAGGAGGTGCGTCGCGAACGAGTGACGGACCGAATGAGTGCTGAGGCCGCTCTCCTCGGCGACGAGCGCGATATAGCGTGTAGCGATCCGCTGGATCTGGCGCCGTGACAATCGAGTGCCGCGCTCCGAGGCAAAGAGCGGGTCGCTGCGTGCCGGTGTCCCGAACTGCTGTGTGCGCTCGCGCCCATAGGCGCGCAGGGCGTCGACCGCATGTCCGCCGATGGGCACGATGCGTTCCTTGCGTCCCTTGCCAAGCACTTTGACGCGTCCGCCGGCCAGGTCGACGTGCGCCAAATCCAGCGAGTGCACTTCCGAGAGGCGAAGGCCGGCCGAGTATAGCAGCTCCATGAGGGCCTGGTCTCTCAGTCCGCGCCATCCCGGCTCCGCGGCCTTTTGGACGGCTAGCTCGAAGAGGCGCGACATCTCTCGCTGGGTCAGGTAGCCCGGCAGCGCCCGGCCACCCCGCGGCGCCCGCACGTGGCGGGCGGGGTTGGCGGCCACGACCCCCTCGCGTTGAAGGAAGCGGAAGAAGTTACGGATCGCCGAGAGCTTGCGCGCGATGGTCCTCTCCTTGAGCGCGGCCATCGTCAGATGGCTGAGAAACGCCCTCACGGCCAGCCGGTCGACGTCGGTCCAAGACCATTTGCCACTGCCGTAGTAATCGTCCAAGAAACCGCTCAGGTCCTCGAGGTCACGCCGGTAGGCCTCCACGGTATGCGGGGAGAGCTGGCGCTCGTCAGTCAAGTTTCTCAGATAGTCCTGTAGCGCATCTCGCGTCATCGTGACCTCGCCCGGCCTGTCGCCGCTCGGCGCGCTGCGTCGGCGGTAGGGCTCAGCGTGTCGGCCATCCACGCCCGGACCTCCTTCAGCGCCCGCGCCGCCAGCTCGGCCCGGCGAGCACGCCGGCCACG
>JASFTI010000363.1:0-4108 GCA_050053635.1 Gemmatimonadales bacterium | reverse complement strand
GCCGGGAGACCTGGGTCCTTCTGAGTTCGCCCTCCGTGGACCTGCGCGTTAACGGCGCGCCCCTTCTCACGGGCATCCGTGTTCTCGAGGATCGGGATGCCATTCAGCTGAGCGACGAATCTCCCACCTACTTCTCCAGCGAGCGGCTCGCCGAGGTGGAGCTGTTCCCCGGGTCTCCCGAGGCCGTGTACTGCCCGCGCTGCAAGACGGAGATCGCGGCGGGTGGGGCCGCCGTGCGCTGTCCGGGATGCGAATCCTGGCATCACCAGAACGAGACTTTCGGGTGTTGGCTCTACGCTGACCGCTGTGCGCTGTGCGACCACCCGACGGCCCTCGATGCGGGGTACCGTTGGAGCCCGGAGGAACTATGAAGAAGACAGGCGGCGCCGCAAGCGAGGTCGTGGTCGTAGGACTCGGCAACATCGGGTCGTGTCTCGCGGGCTATCTCGCGCGGCTGCAAGCGATTCGGAAGATCACGGTCGTCGACCACGATGTCTATGAGCTTCCGAACCTAGAGTCTCAGGACATCGCGGCCCGCGAGATCGGCAGGTCGAAGGCTGCCGTCGTTGCCAGGCGACTGCGGGCCATTGATCCCGAGCTGGAGGTCACACCCCTGGCGCGCCGGGTCGAGACAGTTCCCCGCGGATTGCTGCGGGCGGATGTGATTCTGGCCGCGCTGGACTCGAAGGCGGCCCGGGTATCGGTCAACGAGATCGCCTGGCGGCTCGGCGTTCCCTTTGTCGACGCTGGCGTGGAGCCAACCGGCGGTCTGGCGCGCATCGCCGTCTACCTGCCGGGACCGAAGGCGCCGTGCTACGAGTGCGCGCTCTGCGACGCCGACTACGAGAACCTCGAGCAGGTTCACTGGTGCACAGGCGAAGCCGCTGCGGCGGCCACGAACGCGCCTGCATACCTAGGCGCTTTGGCGGCAAGCCTGGCAGCGGCCGAGTGCGAGAAGCTACTGAGCGGTCGGCTCAGCGAGTCGCTGGCCGGGCGTGAGGTCGTCGTTAGCGCCAGGCACCAAACGCACTTCGTCACCCGCTATCGCCGCAACGAGCGGTGCCGGTTCGATCATCGCGTCTGGACGATCGAGACGCTGGACGCACGTGCGGACAGGTTCTCCGTAGAACAGCTGCGAGCTCTCGGCAACGGTTCCGGGGACGCGGCAGCGCTCCAGCTGCGCGTCGAAGGCCAACGCTTCCACACCAGACTGCGCTGCAGCGCCTGCGGTGAGACCTACGAAGTCCTCCAACTTTCCCGGTGGCCGATCGCAAGACGCTGCCAGCGCTGCGGCGGCTCGCTGATCCCGTTGGGGTTCTACTCCTATGATCGGCTGGACCTAGCCGCCTTGCCGACAAGCACGACGCGCCGCTCACTGCAGAGCGTGGGGTTGCGTGACGGGGACGTGTTCTCGCTGACCAGCGGCGAGCACGAACGGCACTTCGAGCTCGGAGACTGAACGATGCCGGCAGACACCATCTTCCAAGCTTTCCTCGCGCGCCAGCACTCCGAAGGGATGGCGCTGGCCGAGTCGAGTGACCTGCTGCACCTCCAGCCCCTGGGTCCGCCACCGGCGCAGCATTACCTGGCTCAGTTCCGCTGCTGCGGGCTGGTCCGCGAACGCGGCTCGATATCCGAGGCCGACAGCTTCCTCGTTGGCGTGATGTTTCCCGAGGACTACCTGCGCTGCAGGCACTCTACCGCCGTGGTCACGATGCTGGAGCCGAACACAGTGTGGCATCCGAACATCAGAGGGCCCGCAGTATGTCTCGGACAGATGCCGGGCGGAACGACGTTGGTGGACATCCTCTACCAGGTCTTCGAGATCATCACGTACAACAAGGTGACGATGAGAGAAGATGACGCGCTAAACAAAGAAGCGTGCAGCTGGACACGCAACAACCTGGATCGGTTCCCTATTGACACGCGCCCACTCAAACGGCGCACCCGACCCCGGTGCGCGGACGCGGTCGACGCGGCACCCGCGCGAGACGAAGGAGCAGCAGGATGACCAGGCTGGGGATTGACGACAGGCTGGTCGCCGCCGTGACCGAGGCGCTGAGCGGCTGCGGCCTCAGCCTACGGGCCAGCAGCTCCCAGGAGTGGCAGCTATCGATGGCGCGCCGCCGAGGCATTGCCCGCATCGACGACGGTTGGCTGGCTCTGGAGTTCCATCCGCCACGGCGACGAACGCCGAATCCGCTGCGAACCCTGGAGAGGAACGCGGAGCTCAGAGGAAGCGCCAAGCATGTCCTGCTGATCGATGGCTCGCTGCGGCTGCGGGCCGAGGTCCCCGCGGAAGAGCCGCTGGGCCCTGAAGCCGCCGGGTTAGCCCTGCAGGTTCGAGAGGCCGTCGCCGGTCTGGCCTCGGCCATGGGCGCGTCGACGCCGCGTACTTCGAGCGCGAACGAGACGCCCAGCGATAGTGGTGCCGAGGAAGGCGCCTCCTCGTCCGACCCGTGCACTCTCTGTGGCGAAGCCGGCTGGTCCTACAGCGAGCGCTCGTCCGGTCGCCTGCACGTCGACCTGGATGTCCCGGGCGGCGCCTTCTATCAGGCGGCAGTCCGGCGAGCTGGCAGGCATATCGTCCAGCGCGTCGAGCTGTTCGCAGATGACGAGGCCGCAACCGACACCTTAGCCGGGTCCGCCATCGCCGCGCTGCTACTCTCCGTTTCAGCAGTCGTGCGGATGGTCCGGGCCGTTTCGTGGAGATCGGCTGCCGGGCCAGCGTGGGGATTCGAGGTGCAGCTTCCCGGGAAAACTGCGGTCGGGACTTTTGTCCACGGGCTCTCGGCGCTTTCCGTCGCCTGCGGGCTCTGTGGCCGCGAGGTCCGTGCGCTGGCCCACGACCCGGTGCTGGCGCGGCGCTATCTCGAGATCCGTTACCGCCGGCTCATGCCGAAGCGGCGAGCGCTTCAACGGCGCAGCGGCGCGGCGCAGGCAGTGGTTTCGTGAACGTACACGCTCATTCGGAAATCAACTACCAGAAGGAGAAAAGAATGGTAACGATCAACGAAAAGGCAGCCGAGAAGCTCAACGGGGATGGGCGGCTCGATCTCGAAGCAGCGGACGTCACGGGTCAGCACGCGGCACGGCTCAGCGGCTACCCGGAGGACGCCATCGTTAGCGATCTCGTCCGCGAGCTCGTCGACCGCTTGGGCTTGAGTCGTAACGATCCCTCCGGTCTGCCTTACACCTATCACGCACGGCACGAGCGTGAGGGGCGGCACCTTCATGCGTCGGAGGTGGTCGGTGAGGCGCTGCAAACGGGTGACAAGATCACCCTGCAACCCAACATCGACGCCGGTTAGGCGGAGGACGGCAATGGCGATCGTCGACGGGTTCCGATACGTGGCGGACGTGCGGTCCGAGTCCGGGGAGCCGCTGGGGCAGTTGCCCATGGATCCGGATTGGGAGCCCGCCGTCCAGTGGGCCCATTTCCAGGCGATCCGGCAGGGAAGCCTGCCGCCGCTCATGCGCTGCTCGTCCGCCCGCGTCGAACCGGTCTGGCATCCCGAGTACGGCGAACCGCACGTCGACGGCATTCGAGTCGCCTTCGACCGCGATGGCCAGGACGATGAACGGTCGCTCTCCTTCGTGATCCCGAAGGCGTACTTCAGACCTGCAGTCGAAGTCGGCTCCTCGGTTCTGGTGGAGAAGGGGAAGCTCGAGGATGGGCAGCGGTTCCTCTACGAGGTGAGTGCCTTCCCGCGACCGCGAATTGCCGCGCACGAGCAGCGCCCCAGCGAGCCCAGCTTCACGGTCGAGGAAATCGCTCGGCCCCTGCCTCTCGCAGCGGCTTCGCTGGAAGCGACGCTCAAGGGGGCAAAGCGTATCGACGGCCCGGCCTGGTCCGACGGTGACCTGCCGCTGTTCATCCCTGCAAGCGTAGTAGCGGAGGCTAAAGAGCTGGCACGGCAGTCGGGAGAGGTCGAGTCGGGTGGCGTGCTCATCGGCAAGCTGTTCAGGGATGCGGGACGGGACGAGCTGTTCTCGGCCGTCACAGCCTTCATCGCCGCTCCACACGCCAAAGCGGAGTCGACACGGCTGACATTCACCGCGGACACTTGGGCGGCCGTGAGTGCTGCGGTGGACCTGCGCGGTCAGG
>JASFTI010000362.1:0-4109 GCA_050053635.1 Gemmatimonadales bacterium | reverse complement strand
GCCCGGGAGTGGTGGGAGTTGCACGCCCCGTTCAGTTCCCAGCCCGCTGGAAACGGCGGCCTAGCGGCGGAGGTCTCCTGAGGCTCCAGCCGGCGCAGCGACACAAGCCTCGAAAGCATCACCCCGCAGCGTGCCGAACCCATCGCGCGGTTCGAGGACTATCCGGTACGTCCCGAGCAAGCTCTCCCCTGGCAGCCAGCGCGCCTCCCACAAGTACCCGCGAGTGCCCTGCGGCTCCAGCGCTCGTACCTCCAGGCGGCTGTGATCGTCCCAGATGTAAGGTTCCCAACCGCGAGACGTTTCGCGCTCGATTCTCAGAACCGGTCCATCGGCCGGCACCAGGCGGCCGGGATAGGTGTCGATCCAACGCGCGACCGCGGTATCACCAGCGCACTCCTGCGAGACGAGGCGACGCTCGATACGCTCGGGGGCCGGCCCGGCCTCGCGGCTCGGCAAGACTTCCCGCAATTTGCCGGCGTAGGCGATCACCTCACCAACGTCGGCGGCTGCTCCCGTCTGACCGCCGGGGCCCAGCAGTCCAGCCAACTCGCCGAACTTTCGCGCCAAGACAATCGCGCTCTGCGGGCCGTAGAGCGTGGAGGCTCCCTCGTAATCCTGCATCGCGTATTCGTACGGCGTGACGATGTAACGCAGGTCCCCGTTAGCCAGACTCATCACCGCGACCAAGTCGATTGGGACCCCTGCCGCCACGCCTTCGCGAAGCACCGTCTTCTTGATAATGACGCCGGCAGTGACGGAGACCTCGGCCGGCGCAACGGCGAGTGCGAGCCCGCCCACTTGAACGAGCATCAGCTGAGCCACCTCGGGCAGGCCGTGCTCTCCGACGAGCAGGCCCTGCAGCGGGCCCAGGGCGATTCGCTTCTGCGCGTGGCAACCCCTCGGGTTCGTCTCGACGGATGAGCCCCCGTGCTCGAAGCCCATCGGAATCAGACCGAACAACCGCCATCTGTAATAGCGGGTCGTCGAGTCATCGCTGCCGACGAGCGTCACGGTACCCACACGCGGTGCGTCGCAGAGATCGGGCGGTGCTCCAGCGCCTCTCAGCGGCACGGTGCGAAAGGCGCGGGCGATCCGCACGTCGGCGCTGAGGCGTCCAGCGAGCGAATCGAAGATCGCGACCGCGCGCTCGGCGAGCGCCGGGCCTGCCGAGTCCACATAGGCCGTGGAAACATCCATGCAGGCGGCGGCAAGGTTGGCTGGGACCGGACGCCACTCCTCCGCCGGAGGTGGTGTGTGCGGCCCTCCAGGCCGGCGACCCAAACGCAACTTCGGCGCCGGGCAGCGCCCGGCTTCGGGAAAGGTGGGCGCCACGTCACCCTCGGCGCCGTTTGCCACGAGATGGACCGCGCGGGGCGCGAACGACGGCGTCTCGTCGTTTAGGCTGTCCACGTGAGTTTCCAGACGACGCTGCATCGCGGCGTGAATATCGGCGTCGTAAAGATCGTTCACCGCTGGGATGGCGTTCCCGTGTATGGCGAAGATGCTCAGCGCTCCCGCCGGCACGAATCGAGCGGTAACGGCATCGAAAAGATCCACTCGGAGCATCGTCCACGTAGGATCGACCGCCCGCTGACTCTCGTCGAGATCGAGGCGAGCCGGTGGCTCGTACACCTTCAGGCTATCGGGGTTGTTCCGGAAGGCACCGAGGCTGCGATTGCGCGTGAAACCCCACACCGGGACCATGGCGAAGCCGACCTGAGCGGGACGAAGCGAATCGACGGCGCGGCGCACCGCGTCCCCGATGCGTTCGCTGAGAAAGGAGACCATCGCCGTGTCGAAGCCGGCCACCGATGTACCGTGGTCATCAAACTGTTTGACACCCATGAAGTTACCCGGCCCGGCATGCGTGTGGGTCGCCGCCAGTACGAGGCGGTCCGCACCGATCCCCGCAGTCTCGAACGTTCGCTGGGCCGCCGACCGGTGGAGCGCGAGGGAGATGACCCCCAGGTCGGCGACCACGAAGGCGATCCGCTCGCCCTCCGCGTCTTCGAGGACCAGGGCTTTGGCGTACAGGCGGACCCGGAAGCCGCGTGCCTCGCGGCCCTCGGGACCGTAGGCATAGAGCCCCGGGCCGGGAGGTGGAGTGATGTCGGCGCGACCGAACCCGGCCTGCAGTGGAGCGTCACCGCCCGGCGGCGCGGGTGGCCCGGAGACCGGTGCGGAGAGCGGGATCTCATTGTAGCCGCACCCTGCCACAAGAAGGGCGGTGGCTAGTAAAAGTCTATACCTCACCGCCGGCCTCCGAACTGGTGGGCCCAACTCAAAGCGATCCGGAACCAGACCTTCACAGCGGCAGAATCGACTGCAAGCGTTCGTTTGGTCACCGCGTCTTCGTTTATCTGGGCGTGCAGCTCGGGCGCCACGGACAATCCTCTCCCCACTCGAAACGAAGCCCAGGCGGAGATGTCCACATGTGTCAGGCCATCCGTCTCGAAGTAGGCCGTCCGCGAGGGTGCGGTCTCGCGGACCGCTTGCCCGGCGCTCCAGCCGGCGAGCGCGCCGACGTACATGTAGGCAACGGGAAGGACCGGCACCCGGAGATCGACGCTCGTCTCGAGGTAGGCGCCCCGAATCGCGTCGATATCATACCAGAGCGAGACCTTGGGTATGAGGGCCGTCGTTTCCAGCCAAAGCCTGGCGTACAGCTCGCTGGTGTTCCATGAGCTGTCGCGGCCACCGGACACATCATCATCGAATAGGTAGCTCGTTACTCCGACGGCGAGGTCCAGAGGCCCAACCCTCGTCGAGGTCTCGACCCAGTAGTTCGACTCTCCCAACCCGCCCACCCCGGATCCGCTATCGCTGATCTCGCCCTCGCCGCTTCTGGTCTCGAAGCTCCACCAACCTCCGACGGTCACGAAGCTGTTCGCATGCCGGTACGCCAGGTAGATGTCCGGCTGGAAGACGGGGACGCTGGCGCGGGTGACGCCGCGCCAGACGTACCGGTTGGCATAAGTAACGTCGGCGCCCGCCACGATCTGTGCTGTTGAGCCATTGGGGAGCACACTACCCACAACCAGCGCGACGGCACAGAGAGGCCGGTGTAATGGCTGGCGAAGCGCGAGAGCCTTCATGTGAGAGCAACGAGATTTCGGGCAAATCAGGGTGACGTATGCCTAAGATCGCGTCGTCCCTGTAAAGCGGCAAGCGAGGTGACTTAGGAGGTGGCGGCGGCTTGTTTGACCAACTCGGCGTTCGATCCCGTCTTCTTCATGACCCCGAGCAACTCGGTCATCGCGTCGACCGGTGACGCTCGGGCGAGGCGGTGGCGAATCGCCTGCGAGACGGCGAGCGTCTGCGGGTCGAGCAGCAGTTCCTCGCGCCGCGTGCTGCTGGCGTTCAGGTCGATGGCCGGGAAGATGCGCCGTTCGGCCAGCTCACGGCTCAGCACCAGCTCGCTATTGCCGGTACCCTTGAATTCCTCGAAGATCACGTCGTCCATACGCGAGCCGGTGTCGACGAGTGCGGTGGCAATGATGGTGAGCGAGCCGCCGCCTCTTACCGGATCGATTTTGCGGGCGCTACCGAGGAAGCGTTTCGGCCCTTCCATCGACGACGCATCGATTCCGCCGCTGAGCGTACGACCAGTGCCCCGTTCCACGTTGTTGTAGGCGCGTGCCAGCCGTGTGATCGAGTCGAGAATAACGACCACGTCTTGCGAGAGCTCGACGCGGCGCCGCGCCCGCTCCAAAGTGAGCTGGGCCACCGCCACGTGCCGGTCGGCCGGGAAATCGAAGCTGGACGAGACGACTTCACCGAACCCACACATCTCCATCTCCGTTACTTCCTCCGGCCGCTCGTCGACCAACAGGATGAAGAGCATCGAATCCGGATTGTTCTTCACGATCCCCTCAGCCACCGACTGGAGCACCGTGGTCTTACCCGCCTTGGACGGCGAGACGATGAGCGCCCGCTGACCCTTTCCGAAAGGACAGAGGAGATCGATCACCCGATTCGTCAAATCGGGGCTTCCGCGAAGGGTGCGGCCGCAGTCGAGCTCGATCTGCTCATCGGGGTGAACAGCACCGAGGCGACTGAACTGGGGACGCCCTTCCAGTTCTCCGGGGGGGCGGCCGTTGACGGCCGTG
>JASFTI010000361.1:0-4136 GCA_050053635.1 Gemmatimonadales bacterium | reverse complement strand
CGAAACCCTCTCTCACGAGCTCGACCCGCAAAACGCCTATCTCCAGACGCCCCGCAGGCCCTTCACCTCGACGCTCGCTCACACCCGGCTACACTCACCCTTCTCGACCTTCATTTGTCAAACAGCGGACGCGGCCCGGCACGAGCCGCGAGACCTCCATCTAATAGGAAGCTATTTAAACTATTATTCGCCCTCAGGCCGGTCAAGTAAAGCGCGAGCCTCCTCGCGGCCAAGCGCTCCTCCCTCCGGCCCACCCTTGAGCAGCGAAAAGAGCAGCCTATCACGCTCGTGTCGCGGCAGGCGGCGCAGCCAGTCATCCTCGCCGGGCGGCGGCCACTGGAGCCAGACGGCGAGGACCCAGCAGAGGATGGCGAGGAAGGCGAGGGCCTGGGTGACCGGCCGGCTGGGGACGTAGGCCGCCACCAGCCCTTTGAGCCCCTCGCCGAGGGGTCGCAGATCGATGATCGGCGTCTGGGGCAGCTCGGTCCGTACCCAGACAAAGGGCAGGACGGAATACTTGAGGGCCGCCAGGCCGAGGGCGACCAGGCCGAGGGCCAATATGACGCGGGTCCGGTGGACGGCGTAACTGGCGTTCCAGGCGGCGTAGAGGAGGAGGCCGACGACCACCCACTCGAGGACGCCGGGCGGCGGCAGCAGCAGAGAGACCGCCTGGGCGGTCGCCGCGGCGCCATAGACCAGTGCGGCTACCCCCCAGGCGTCCTGCGGCCAGGAGAGCGCACCAGTGCCGAGCAGCACATACAAGATGAGGAGTGCCGCCAGCCCGTCGACGACCCCGAAGAGTTGGTACTCGACTCCGGTGGCGGTGACCCTGAGGCCGGCGAAGAAGAAGGTCAGGATGAACAAGGCGCCGACGCCGAAGGCCGCCGCCGCGGTCCAGTCGCGCGAGCTGCGAGCGCTCATTCCGGACACCTCCCGGCGATCGGCCGATCGAGCACCGTCTCGAGCTCCTCTACATACTCGTTGATCTGGACGCGGCGCCGTGTGGGCGCGATGCCCACGACGCACGTCCCCACCCGCTCCGCCGACTCCAGGCTCTCGCGGCGCCGCCCCAGCCCGAAACGGCCTCCACGCCCCCGAGCCAAGTGCCGCCAGCCGAGCTCCAGGTAGGCGTCCGCCAGGCCGTCGTTGGCCGCCATCTCCTCCCGGGGGCCGCGAGCGGCCGCGCTCGCCCGCCCGTAACCCCGCAGGCTTCTTCGCAGCAGGTGTTCGGCAAGGCTATCGGCGCCGATCTCCAGCGCTCGGCCCGCCCGGGCGTACAGCCGCGCGCCCTCCCTGAGGTTGGGGCCGAACGCGTCACCATCCACCGCCAACACCAGCCGGTCGCCGAAGTGCCTCGGGCTTTGAGGCTCCACGACGTAGGCCGCCGCTACCGCCAAGCTGAGAATCAGCAGGCCCGCGACGGCGGCCACGTTCCCCCACACCCGGCCGCTACGAAGCCGCAATAAGGCTCGCACGTTTCGAGGCTGCTTCTCTTCCCCTGTAATCAAGCTCGCCGTTCACCCTCTCGCCCGGCCGCCAAAGCGGCCCTGGCCAATCAGGCGGCCCAAGGCTCTCCGCCCCCACTATCATATTGTACTAGCGGCCGCTCGTCACCCACCAATCGCCAAATACTACGGGAATTCTCGAATGTCGAGCCAAAAAAAAACCCCGGGTGGCCGTGTGCCAGGCTGGCGCCGACTCCCGCCAAGTCAGACGCTTCCAAAAGCTCAGGCACACAAGCCAACCCCGGGGCAATCTATCGTGAGCCGGGGTCATTCGATTACAGCGCCCGCTGACCTCCCCCCTATGTCCTTGCCTATTGTAAAAAAAGCGGACTGACCTGCGATCGAACGACCACCGGCTCCATTCTCAAGCTCCAGGTACTGCTCACACACACCGTCTCGGTTTTCAAAGCCGGGCGCCCTTCCCTGCGCTGCCCGTCCAGCCCGGCCGGCGAATCCTAGGGGCAAGGCGTGTGCCTAACGGGGCCGAACCGCTTAACAGCATGTCCGGCAAGGGATTAAGGGGTCCGAGCCGCCACCGGAAACCCTCGCGCACACTCCGCCGTTCGGTCAGCTTGACCTCGAGTCCAAGGACATTTTGACCGAAAGCCCTTGTCAGAGACCCCCCTGCGCCGTAACTTACTCTCACCCCCTCGCTCCTCCCCCCGCACCTTCGAATGGAGCACCGTTCACTCATAGGTACCGACTCAGCGACAGCAGAGCTTTTGCGCCGGATTGGCGATCTGGTCATCGGGTCGGCCGAATGTGATTTGTCTGACACTTTGGCCGCCTGTGCCGGGGAGTTCGGCGTTCGTTCCGCCCTCTGGATCAAGGCCGCGGGGGCGACCGAGCTGCTTTGCGCCTATCCCACAGACGGGCTGGAGTTGGAAGGCCTGAGGGGGAAGCCGGCGGAGTGGGCCGATTCGCTGACGGAGCCGCTGTTGCATCGAGAGAAGCTGGAGGCGGGAGGACGCCTCTGGCGGGGCAGCCGCTCGCAAGAGGTCTGGCCGCTGGAGCTGGAGGGTGGAGAGCGGGCGATCTGGGTGGTGGAGTCGGAGGCGGCGGAGCCACCGGACGTGTCGTCGCTGACGCCCCTGCTGCGCGTGGCGCTGACGCTGGTGCGAGCCCGGCAGCTACAGGCGGATCATGAGGATCAGCTACGTGTCCTGCGCTCGGCCCAAGAGCTGATGGGTCATATCGTGGACGCGCTTCCGGTCGGTCTCTACGTAGTGGACAAGGACTACCGGATCGTGGCGTGGAACCGCAAGCGGGAGACGGGCACGCAGGGAGTGGCGCGCGAGGACGCGATCGGCAAGTCGGTGTTCGAGGTGCTGTACCGGCAGCCGAAGGAGCGGCTGAGCGATGAGCTTCAGGAGGTGTTCGCGACGGACGAGATCCGGCGCTATGAGGTCGAGTCGAGCGCCTCGGGCGAGCGGCGTTTCTACCGGCTGACGAAGGTACCGATGCACGTCTCGGGCACCGACGAGGTTACGCACGTGATCACGGTGGGCGAGGACGTGACGGAACAGAAGCGGATAAGCGAGCGGATCTCGCACGCCGAGAAGCTGGTGGCGCTTGGACAGATGGCGGCGGGTGTCATGCACGAGATCAACAACCCGCTGGCGACGATCACCGCCTGCGTCGAGGCGGCGCGCGAGTATGCTGAGGAACACTCGGAGCATGCCGAGTTTCTCTCGATGATCGACACCGAGGTGGACCGCTGCAAGCGAATCGCCCGTGATCTGCTCGCCTTCAGTCGGCCGCCACCCAGCGAGAAGGGCCCGGTCGACGTTCAGGACACGGTCGAGGAGACCCTCAAGCTCCTGATGCACCACGACCGGTTCAAGAAGATTCGCGTCCAGCGCGAGTATGTATACGACTTGCCGCTGGTCTGGGCGAACTCGGAGCGACTGGTCCAGGTGTTCGTGGCACTGGCGCTGAACTCGTTGGACGCGATGGGAGACGACGGCGAGCTGAGGGTGCGCACGGAGGTGCTGGACGAGGCAGGTAGAGAGGAAGTCGGGATCTCGTTTATCGACACGGGCTGCGGGATACCGGAGCTCGATATCCCGAAGATCTTCGAGCCCTTCTATACGTCGAAGATGCCCGGCAAGGGGACCGGGTTGGGGCTATCGATCTGCTACGGGATCATTCAGGAACACGGCGGCCGCATCGAAGTCGATTCGACCATCGGCGCCGGCAGCAATTTCCGGGTCGTCCTCCCGGCGTATCGGGGGGAAATCACGGACGCGGACGAATCGTAATTGGGGGGATAGACTGTGGCTGAAACGTCGATCCGGATTCTCCTGGCGGAGGACGAACGGAACCTCTCGCGGATCCTCGAGACCCAGCTTCGCAAGAAGGGATTCGAGGTCGAGGTCGCCTACGACGGCCGCCAGGCGGTCGAGTTGCTGAAGGACAGCGAGTTCCATGTCGCACTCGTGGACCTCGTGATGCCCGAACTGGATGGGATCGGGGTGCTGCGCGAGGCGGTGGAGCTCGACGCCCCGCCCGAGGTCGTCATCGTTACCGGCAACGGCACGGTCGAGACGGCAATCGCGGCGATGAAGCTGGGCGCCTACGACTACGTGACGAAACCGTGCCGCGTCGCAGAGCTCGAGATGCTCGTGCGCC
>JASFTI010000360.1:0-4144 GCA_050053635.1 Gemmatimonadales bacterium | reverse complement strand
CGCATACTTCGTAGGGTATCGTATAATGCCCGCATGCCATGATCCCGTGCTGGGCCGGCCGGCCTTTGACCGGAGCACACCATGAAACGAGCGAGCGAGGAACCCGGACCCCCGAGTCGGGAAATCAGTCGCAGGGACTTCGTCCGTCTGTCGGCCATGGCCGCGGGGGGTGCGGCGGTGGGAGGGTGCGGAGGTGGCGGGCCGGGCGCGCCGACCACGCCGGAGCCGGAAATGCCCGTGGAGCCGACAGCCAGCGTGGCGGCCATTCGGTGCACCGACCTCTATAGCATGACCCGCGACGTCCTGGAGCGGGTCGGCGGGATCGAGAGCGTCGTCCACGAAGGCGAGACGGTCTTCATCAAGCCGAACATGGTGACGCTGCCCTGGGCGTCGAACGGCAACGTCTTTCACAACGGCGAATGCACGAAACCGGAGATCCTCATCGCGACGGCTGAAGAGTGCCTGCGGGTCGGCGCCGCGGAAGTCATCATCGGCGACGGCTCTCAGATGGCGACCTTCGATTGGGGAGAGGCGACGACCCTGGACGGCTCCACGAATCTCGTCGCCGAAGCTGAGCGTTTGAGCTCGGGTTACGCCGGGAACTGCAGGGTGGCCTGCCTCGAGGTCGACTCACCCGACTGGGATGAGGTCCCGTCTGGTACCTACCTGGGCACGATCGCGACTTCCAGCCTCGTTACCCGAGCCGATCGTGTCATCACCGTTCCCGTCGCCAAGACTCACTGCTGGGCCCAGCTGACGTTGGGGCTGAAGAACTTCGTCGGCGTCACGTCGCTGGCGCGCTATGCGGGGGGCACCAACGATCGCGGCGTCGTATTCGATCACAGCAGTACCCGCTCGATCGCCGAGATCTATCTCGATGTCGTCAATGCGGCGCAGGTGGACCTCTCGATCATCGACTTCTCCATCGGGCTCGAGGGCGACGGCCCGACCACCGGCCACGGTGGCCGGACGGTCGACATGAGAAACCGTCTCGGTTCCTGGCTGTTGCTCGCCAGTACCGATGTAGTGGCCGCCGACGCGATGGCGGCCCAGGTCATGAACCACGATCCCTACCATATTACACAGCTGCACATGGCGAGGTCGCTGGGATTGGGCGAATATCGCCCGGAGTACATCGAGCTCGTGGGTGAGGATCTCGACGACATACAGGTCGCATGGGCGCCCGCCGTACTCAGGAACCGGATCGCTAGTTGTCCCTTCTCGGGCCCGCACTTCGCGGCCCGGTCTCACAACAGAACTACCGGGCACGTGGTATAGGATGACCGTGTGCCTCACCCGAATCGGAGGACGCAGATGATTCTCAAGGCTCTAGTGGCTCTCGTACTCGTGCTCTGTTCATCTCCGGCCGTCTACGCGCAGCGCCCAGGCGAAATCAGCTATCACGATGAGTCGGTGATGCCCAGCGGGATCATCGGCGAGCGAATAAGCTTGGTTATCAGCACCTTGAACGCCGGCGATCCGGCCGCTGTACGCAGTTTCATAGAGGAGGAGTGCAGCGAGCAGTTCGCGAACTTCGCGCCGATGGAGGAGCACATCAGCGTGTTTCTCAGCGTGCGGCGTCAGACGGGAGGCGTAGACTTTCACAGCATTCGCACCTATGTGCCGGAACGAACCGGCGAGACGGTCGTCATCCTCAAGGACCGCAACTTCGGCGCCTGGCGTGCCTTCACCTTGCGGCTCGACGATGCCGGCCGCGTGGCCGGACTCGGCTTCAACGATGCCCGTACTCCGACGAACGTCGACGAGCCCCCGCTCAGCGAGGCGGAGGTCGTCGAGATAGTCGAGGAGACAGTCGAGCGGGTCTGCGCGAACGGCTCGTTCTCCGGGACGGTGCTGCTTGCCAAGGACGATGAAATCCTCTTCTCGCACGCCTGCGGCGAGGCCAGCAAGCGCTTTCACGTACCCAACAACATGGATACGAGGTTCAATATCGGGTCGATGAACAAGATGTTCACGGCGACGGCGATCGCGCAGCTGGTCGAGCGCGGTGATCTTTCGTATGACGAGACCATCGACAAGTACGTCGACGAGTCGTGGCTACCGGCGGAGATTACGAACAAGATCACAATCCACCATCTGCTATCCCATACTTCGGGACTCGGCAGCTACTTCAGCGAGAAGTTCTTCAACGAATCGCGCCGCCTGTACCGAGACATCGATGATTTCAAGCCGCTGGTGCGGGGTGAGGAACCGGCGTTCGAGCCCGGTGAACGCTTCCGTTACAGCAACACGGGGATGCTGCTCCTCGGTGTGGTGATCGAGAGCGCCACCAACGGCAGCTACTTCGATTACATCCGCCGGCATATCTACGGGCCTGCCGGGATGGAGAGCTCGGACAGCTACGAGATGGACTACCCCGTCGAGAACCTCGCCATCGGTTACGACCCGCAGCCGGGAAGCGAGCTGGGCTGGATGAACAACCTATTCGTACATTCCATCAAGGGTGGCCCGGCCGGCGGCGGCTTCTCGACCGTGGGAGACCTGCATCGCTTCGCCCGCGCGCTGCTCACGGGGAAGCTCGTGTCGGAGGGGTCTCTGGACGTGATGTGGGCCGAAAAGTCTGATGCGGGCTACGGATACGGGTTCGGCACCCGGGTGGGCCCGCAAGGGCGGGTCGTCGGGCACGGCGGCGGCTTCGCCGGCATAAACGGCGACTTGAAGATCTTCGTCGATGCCGGCTACATCGTCGCGGTCCTCTCCAACTACAGCAACGGTGCCAACCCGCTCTCCGGGCGGATCGAAGATCTTATCGAACGCGTGCGGTCTTGAGGGTATGGACGAGCTCGGCGCCGTCGGCCACGTGAATCGGCGTGCGGCTCGTCATCGTAAGGTGCGTTAGAGGCTTACAGTCACTGGCTCGAGGTGGACAACCGTATGGCCGTCGGGCTCGTCCAAATGGTGGGAGAGGGTAATCCGGCAGCCTAACCGGCTCAATCGCTAGTGCTAACTGGAGGGCGCCCGTGAAGGCGATTTGGATCTGGGCGCGCGCGAGGTCCAGGGTCGAGGTCGTCGCAGCATCGGCCGCGGCGCTAGTGGTGCTTGCGGCGGGGCTCGTCGCGCTGGAGGCCGTGACGGTGGCCCGGCTCGGGGACACGACCCTCCAGGCTCCGACGCGGGTCTACGCCCGCCCCCTCGTGCTTCATTTGGGCATGCAACCGAGTCGATCGCTGGTCGAGGACGAGCTCGAGCGGCTCGGCTACGAACGTGCCGCGGGCCGTGATGTCGGGATCGGCGAGTTCCGCTTCGAGTCACGTACCTGGACCATCGGTCGCCGACCTTTCCGCCACCACGAGAGGATCAGCCCGGGCGGGATCGCCACCGTACGCCTCGATTACCGGGGTCGGATCGCGAGACTGGATGACGACAGCGGCGAGCGGCTTTCCCATATCACGCTCGAGCCGGAGCTGATCGGCAGCTTCGAGGGCAGGTCGCATAAGGACCGCGTGCCTGTGCGGATGCCCGACGTGCCGGACCACCTGGTAGACGCCGTCCTGACCATCGAGGACCAGCGGTTCTTCGAGCACGACGGGCTCGACTTGCGACGGATCGTCGCCGCGTCGCTCGCCAACCTACGCGCCGGACGGGTCCGGCAGGGTGCCAGCACGCTCACCCAGCAGCTGGCCAAGAACCTGTTCCTCAGCCCGCGGCGCACGATGATCCGCAAAGTACGAGAGGCCGCCATAGCGGTCGTGCTGGAGCGGCGCTACAGCAAGGAAGAGATCCTCGAGGCCTACCTGAACGAGGTCTACCTGGGGCAGGACGGTGGGTTGGCCATCCACGGCGTGGGTCGCGCGGCACAATACTACTTCGGCAAGGACGTGAGCGCTCTCGACTTGGGTGAAGCCGCGACCCTCGCCGGTCTGATCCGCGGCCCGGGCCTCTACAACCCGTTCCGCCGGCCGGCGGTGGCCAGGGAACGGCGCAACATGGTGTTGCGGCTGATGGAAGAGGCAAGTGCCATCGATGAGGAGGCTTATGAGGAGGCGGTCAACTCCCCGCTCATCGTACGAATGGAGGCCCCCGCGCCGAGCGGCGCCCGCTACTTCATCGATTATGTGAGGGAGCGGTTGATCTCCGATGGCCGGGACGGTCTCGCCGGCGACGGCCTGGCGGTGTTCACCAC
>JASFTI010000359.1:0-4158 GCA_050053635.1 Gemmatimonadales bacterium | reverse complement strand
CCGCCGTGGCGCCCAGCCAGACTCGGCTCACCGACAGGCCCCGCTCGGTGGCCACGTGCAGCGCGTTGACCAGGGTCAGGGGGCTGGCAACGACATCGCATAACAGACCCTGGGCTGCCGCCGCGGCCACCGCGCGCAGTGTGGACTCGTGGGCACCGCCGTAGCGCACCTCGAGGTCCCGGTAGCTGCCGCGGGTCAGGCCGCAGAGCAGGCGACCGAGCTGGTTGGCGAGATTCAACAGCGGGGCGAGATCGCCGTGCTGCGTCGAGAGCTCCGGAACGTTGACCGCGGAGCGGAAGTCCCGCGTGACCAGCGCATCCCGAACCGCCTCGCAGATCTCCACACCCACGCTCGCCTGGGCCTCCCGCGTGGCAGCGCCTAGGTGCGGTACGGCGACGACATTATCCAGGGCGAGCAACGGGTTATCGGCGGAGACCGGCTCCTTCTCGAAGACGTCGAGCCCCGCCCCAGCCAGTCTCCCACTGCGCAGCGCTTCGGCGAGCGCTTCCTCATCCACCACACCGCCACGCGCCGCGTTGATCAGGTAGGCGGTTGGCTTCATCAGCGCCAGTTCCACCGAACCGATCATCCCGCGGGTCTCATCGGTCAGCGGTACGTGGACGGTTATGACATCACTCTGCTCCAACAGGTCGGGCAGGGTAACGAGCTCGAGGCCCACCTGCTCCGCCCGCTCGCGTGACAGGTACGGATCGTAGGCAATTACCCGCATCCCGAAGGCCCGGGCGCGCTTCGCCACCTCGGTGCCGATCCGCCCCGCACCCGCCAGCCCCAGCGTCTTGCCGTAGAGCTCGATGCCTTGAAACCGCTTGCGATCCCATTCGCCGCGACGCAGCGACGCATCGGCCCGCGAGATGTGGCGAACCAGCGCCAGCATGAGCGCCAAGGTGTGCTCAGCGGCCGAGATCACGTTACCTCCGGGCGCGTTCAGTACGGCGACACCCAATCGGGTCGCGACATCGACATCGATGTTGTCAACGCCGACTCCCGCGCGGCCCACGACCTTCAACCGCGTCGCCGCCTCGAGGACCTCGCGCGTCACCTTCGTCCGACTGCGGACGATCAGACCGTCGTACTCACCGATGATCGCGGCCAGTTCCGACGCGCCGATTCCGGCTCGGTCGTCCACTTCCAGGTTCTCGCTCGCCTCGAGGATCCGTACGCCCTCAGGCACGACCTCGTCTGCCAGCAACACCCGATAGACAGCGGGCTCAGCCATCCCCTACCCTCGTCCAGTGATCACGGAGGTCAGCTCCTCCAACAGAGCATCGAGCTCTTCCAGCGTGTGGTCGCCCATATGTCCAATCCGAAACGTGCTCTCCTTCAGTCTGCCGTAGCCGGGCGCGATCGTGAATCCCCGCTCCGCCATTCCCCGTGTGACCTCGACCCCGCTCAGCCCCTCGGGCACGGCCACGCAGGTTACGGACGGCGATCGCCGACCCTCGACCGCCAGGACCCCCAGTCCGAGACCTCGCTCCTCACGCATCTCGTCGACCCAAGCCCAAGTCCGCTCCGCCATCGCACGATGCCGGGCCCAACGCGCCTCGATTCCTTCCGCCCCGATCCGCTCCAGCTGCAGGTCGAGGGCGTAGAGCAGCGAGGCGGCCGGCGTGTTCGCCGTCTGGTTCAGCGCCACAGCGCTCTCGAACGCCTCGAAGCTGAAGTAGAGTCCTCGCCCCGGCGTCTCCAGCGACCGCTCGTAGGCGCGCTGCGAGGCGACGCCGAACGCCAGCCCGGGCGGCAACGCCATCCCCTTCTGCGACCCGGTGAGCGCGAAGTCGAGCCCCCAATCGTCGACCTCTACAGGGGTAGCCGCCAGCGAGGTGACACAATCCACCAACACGAGTGTCTCGGGCGCTGCTCCGCGCAGCGCCGCGGCGATCTCGGCCACCGGATTCAGCACGCCGGTGGAGGTCTCCGAGTGCACCACCGTGACAGCGTCATATCTACCACCGCTCAGCGCGTGCAACAGCTGGTCCGGCTCGTTCGATTCACCGAGCTCCACGTCCACTCGATCCGCTTCCTTGCCACACGCCACCGCGATCTTGTAGAAACGCTCGCTGAACGCACCGCAGACCAGCGACAGGACTCGCTGCGGCGCGCAGTTGCGGATCGCGGACTCCATCAGTCCGGTGGCCGACGAGGTCGATACGTATACCGGTCGCGCCGTGCGAAAGAGTTGCCGCAGGCGCGGCTGTACCCGCTCCATCAGCGCTTCCATCGCCGGCCCGCGATGACCGATCACCGGGCGTACCATGGAGTCGAGCAGCTCCGGCCTAACTTCGGTTGGGCCGGGCAGGAAGTACTTACCAAACTCGAACAAATACCCCTCGCTATCTCGTTGTCGGTGAAATGGCTCGCTCCCGCCCTTCCCAAGGCACAAGCAGCCCCTAGATTATCGTCCGTCCCAGAAACAACGCAACCGAGACCGCTCAAACCGAGTTCTGCAGATGAACAAGAAACAGGCCAAACCCAACGGCCCAGACCGCTATTGCCCCACCTGCGGCGCAGCTCGCGACGCCAGCGACCGCTTCTGCCGCAAGTGTGGCTCTCCGTTCGGTGCCACCGCCAAGCCCAACGGCTTACCCCGAGGTCTCACCGGACTACGTGCTTTCGGGCTGGTAGTCGTCGCGCTCGCCATCGTATACGCGTTCCTGCTCTTCGGCAGAAGCGATACCGCCCGACAGCAAGGAGCGCAGCCCATCCCCATCGGCGCCGTGGGCGACCCCGGTGCCGCGGCAGCTACCCAGCCGCTGACGCCCAGGGCGTCCGCTGACCAGCTGTTCAATCAGGCGATGACGGCCTACGAATCCGGCGATCCCGCCAATGCACAGCGTTTCATCCCGATGGCGATCACGGCCTACCGGCAGCTGGGCTCGCTCGACCTCGACGCCCGCTACCACCTGGCGCTGCTCGGCCTGGCAGTCGGTCGGCCCCAGGACGCCCTGGCCCAGGCAGATACGATGATGGCCCAGGTCCCGGAGCACCTCCTCGCTCTCGCGGTATCCGCGCGAGCCCACGAAGCGCTGGGTGACGGCGAGCAGGCGGCCCAGTTCTGGCAGCGCTTCCTCGATGCCTACACACCGGACGTCGCCGCCTCCCGACCCGAATACATGGACCACGCCCGGGCGCTGCCCGAGCGGCGGAACAAGGCCGAGGAGTTTCTACGCCGGCGTGGGCCAAATTGAGTCAGAAGATCTCGATGGCGACGGACATGCAAGAGTGGGCTGTGAGGGGAGGCCGGGAATCCATCACTAATAGACCAATAGATCTTTGGAGCCTTCGAGTTTAGAACCGTGCCGGCCAGTTCTGACTTCGAAGGTTCTCCTGTTGAACTGGTCCTCCTGATCATGGATTCCCAAATCCCCCCACCAAAACAGTGACTCGCGTCCTCCCCCACATTGGACACAGAGGTGCTACCATGAGATCGCACACCGAGTACCGAACTTTCACAACGAAGAAGCAGCAGGAGATCATCCACATCACTCCGTGGGTGGAAGATGAGGTCGCCAAGAGCGGAATCCAGCAGGGGTTCTGCCTGGTGAGCGCAATGCACATTACCGCCTCGGTCTTCATCAACGATAACGAGTCGGGGCTGCACCAGGACATCTACGATTGGCTCGAAGGCACCGTCGCGCCCTGGACCACCCACCCGGCGCGCGGCGACGACTACCTGCACAACCGGACCGGCGAGGACAACGGAGCCGCACACCTGCGGAATCTCACCATCGGGCACGAAGTTATCATCCCCGTGACCGGCGGCAGACTCGATCTGGGGCCCTGGCAGGCGGTCTTCTACGGTGAGTGGGACGGCCGGCGGCCGAAGCGGATCGTTCTGAAGATCGTCGGAGAATAGTCGGAGCCGGGGGGGGTAACCCGCTTCCGCGTTGATGGTTTGTTGAGGGGCGGAGTCGACATTCGACAGCGGACATTCGACGATCGATTTCCGAGTTTAGCTGCGACGATCGACGCTCGACTGCCGACTCTCGATGTTCAACCCGGAGGTCTTGAATGGCCACGCTCCCCGACAGTCCGACGCCCGAGTTTGATCTGCAGGATCGCCTCATCGACCTCGCCGTCCGCATAAGCGAGGTCTGTGACAGCCTGCCATCGACGCGGGCAGGCAAGCACGTCGCGGTG
>JASFTI010000358.1:0-4164 GCA_050053635.1 Gemmatimonadales bacterium | reverse complement strand
ATCTCGGATCGGGTGCGGATGGAGAGGCTCAGGCAGCGGACCGAGCGACTGGAGGCGGTGGCGGAGCTCTCCGCCTCGCTCGCCCACGAGATCAAGAACCCGCTCGCTTCGATAAGCAGTTCGGTGCAGCAACTGGGGCTCGGCGAGGCTGCGAACGAGGACGATCTTCTGTTGTCGCAGCTGATACTCAAAGAGTCCGATCGGCTCTCGCGCTTGCTGAGCGATTTCATCGATTTCGCCCGTGTACGTATCGAGCGGACGCGGGAGCTGGACTTGCGCCAGATCGTTAGTCACGCCCTACAGGTGGTCCAACAACATCCGGCTTATGGCGACGATGTCGAGATCCGGGTATCGCTCGAGGAACAGCCGGTCCTCTTCGAAGGCGATGAGGACTTGATGCACCGTGTGGTGACCAACCTCGTGCTCAACGCGATGCAGGCGGCGGCGACCGATAGCAAGACCGTGGTCGAGGTTGAAGTCCGTAGCGCGGAAGGCGAGGCGGCGCCACCAGGTATCGATATCGCTCATCCGGTCTTCCTGCAGGTCAGCGATAATGGACCCGGCATCGAGGATAGCGATCTGAAACGGATCTTCGATCCGTTCTTCAGCAAGCGACGAGGAGGAAGCGGTCTCGGACTGGCGATCGTCCATCGGGCCGTGCGCGAGCACCGGGGTACCGTCCTCGTCACATCGAGTCCCGAGACGGGCACCCGATTCACCGTCTGTCTACCTCGCAAGGAAACCCCCGCCCCAACTGATGTTGCAGGGGAGAAGATGTCGTGACGAACTACAGGCCGAAAATCCTCATCGTTGACGACGAGGAGAGTCTAGTCGAGACGCTACAGGTCCTCCTGAAACGTGAAGGCTTCAATACGATAACAGCCATCTCCGGTTCGGAGGCCATCGAGAAACTGACCGAGAGCCCGGACGTCGTGCTGACCGATATTCGCATGCCGAAGGTCAGCGGGATCGACGTGTTGGCCGAGACGCGCGCTCAGCGGCCCGACGTGCCCGTCGTGCTGATGACGGCGCAGGCGTCGCTGCAATCGGCGATCCAGGCGGTGAACCAGGGCGCTTTCTACTACGTGCAGAAGCCGTTCACCAACGAGGAGTTGATCGCCATCCTGCGTAAGGCTTTGGATTTCGCGCGAGTAAAGCTCGAGAATCGCTCGCTGAAGAGCGAAATCCGCAAGCGTGATGCCCGCGCCACCTCGAAACCGATCGGCAAGTGCCGGAACTTCCTCGAGGCCCTTCAGGTCGCCGAAACGGTCGCGCCCACCGAGTCGACGGTCCTCGTTCAGGGCGAGAGCGGCACGGGCAAGGAAGTACTGGCTCGATACATACACGGGCTATCCAGTCGGGCCGAGAACTCGTTCCTCAGTATCAATTGCGGAGCGCTACCCGAAAGCCTGCTCGAGTCAGAGCTGTTCGGTCACGTTAAGGGGAGCTTCACCGGTGCCATGAAGGACAAACAAGGTCTGTTCTTCGCGGCCAACGGCGGAACGCTGTTCCTGGATGAAGTCGGCGAGATGGTCCCGGCCACGCAGGTGAGACTGCTCCATGTGCTCCAGCAGCACGAGGTGATTCCCGTAGGCGCGACGGAGCCGATCAAGGTCGACGTTCGCATCGTAGCCGCTACCAACGCCGACCTCGATGAACAGATCCGCCACGGCAACTTCCGCACCGACCTTTTCTACAGGCTGAACGTGATCGCCATTCATCTGCCGCCCTTGCGCGACCGGCGCGATGACATCCCGCTGCTGGCAGAGAACTTCCTGCGACGGTTCGCAGGGCGGCGCGAGGCCGATCCCAAACGCCTGGCCGAGGACGCCCTGGAAACTCTGATGGAGTACGATTGGCCGGGTAACGTGCGCGAACTGGAGAACGCCTTGGAGCGCGCCGTCGCAATGGCCCCCGGTAGCGTCATCAACCGGGATGTCCTACCGGAGCGGGTCCGTGAGCGGCAGCCGATGCCGCTGGTCACCACGCAGGTCCCTGCCAACCCGCCGCTCGAGGTCATCGAGCGGGCGTACATCGAGTGGGTGTTGAGAGCTGAAGGCGGCAACAAGACGCGGGCCGCCGAGATCCTCGGCATCGATCCTTCGACTCTCTATCGAAAGCTGGCCCGCTTTGATGCCGGCGAGTAACCGACATGTAGCGGTGCGCCTCGCTTTCGTGGTCGCCGCGGCGCTTGTGGTCCGCGGCCTCTTCTTCTGGCTCCGCGGCGAGTACCTCGATTGGGACGAGGCGATGTACCTGCTCATCGCCCGCAGCTTCCTCGAGGGCGGCGGACCACAGCTCAACGGGCTTCCCCACACGGCACTCGGACCGTTCGTCCCCCTGGCGAGCGCCGCTGTGGCGCGCTTCTCGGGACTCGAGCTCCTGGTCGCCCAGCGGGCCATCTCGGTTCTCGCCGGCGCGACCCTGATCATCCCCGTCTGGTACCTGCTGCAACGCAACGCCGGCGATCGTGTCGCCTGGACGGCTACCTCCCTGTTGGTCGCCTGGCCGGCGCTGATCGATGTGGCACCGAAACTGGGTCCCATGTGGCTTCACATGTACGCGGGGACGGAGCCGACTTACCTCTTCTTCCTGTTCGCCGCACTGGCGTGCGGCGAGTGGGCGCTGGAGCGGCGCGGCTGGTCGGCGTCCATCCTCGCATGGGTGGCGGGGAGCTTGATGGCCTGCGCCTATCTGGCGCGAGCCGAGGCGGTCGTCTTCGCCGGACTCTACGTCGTCGTCCGAGGCGTTCGGTGGGTTCGCGCCCGCGGCGACGTGCGGGGGCTTACCGTGCCCTCCCTGGCCGTGCTCGCCTTCCTGGTGACCGCCGGACCGCACCTCTACTACCTGCGCCGGGCGGGTGGGGAGTGGATGCTCAGCGGCCAGACGGCGACGATGAAGCCGATGGCCGAGACGCTTCAGGATGTGTTCAGGAGCGACGCCTACATCCTGAACATGGTGCGCGCCTGGTGGAGGCTGGATCCAAGCCACCGTTACCTCCAGAACCCTTACTGGGGCACGCCGGAAGGCATATCGCGGGCGGAGCAGAGCAGGCGGTTCGCTCGACTGGCAGCGGCCGCAACCCCCGTGCAGCGCGAGTGGTGGGGCCGTCTCGGGAACCGGCTGCTCAACTACGGATACGCGCTCTGGACGTTATGCGGGATTCTGTTCCTGCCGTTCGTCATCGTCGGGATCGTCGCGGCCCGCAGGCGCGCGCCTCCAACCTTCGCCGTGGCCGGATTTGGCGCCAGCCTGGTGATCAGCCTGTACCTCGCCGCCCTGCCGCGCTTCTTTCTCTACCTGGTGCCGGCCATGGCGCTATGGGCGGCGTACGGCATTCTGGCCGTTGCTGATCGCCTGCCGCGCTTCAGGGAATTAACGACTCGCTGCCTGGTCGGAGCTCTCGTGCTCGCCTCGCTGATCGTTGTGGGCCGCCGGTCGATGGGCGAACTGGCGCAGAGTCTCTTCATTGTGGCGGACGAAGACCGCTGGGCCGGCGAGGCGCTGTCCGAGGCGCTGCCCGATGCCGACCGAGTCATCCACTGGCACCCGCGTTTCGCCTACTGGGCAGGATGGGAGTGGCGAACGATGCCGTATGCGAGTCTCGATGACATAGCCCACTACGCCGTGAGTCAGGACGCGAAGTATGTCCTGCTCGCTCGCGGCGGGTTCTCGCCGGTGAGTGCTGAGGTCTCGCACATACTGGTCATCCTGGACGAGCCGCTTCTTGACGCGTTGCGGGCGTCCGCTGTGGGAGACCAACACTCGCACCCGCGGATGCTGTTGAGCGAAACAAGCTCGGTGGCGGGATATGCGACCGGGGTGCTCGGCCAGGACCAGCGGCCGTCCGAGGATGACGGGGCGGGCGAATGAGTCTGGAGCGCGGGCACCGCTGGCGAACGGTCTACTTCGGAACCCTGACGGCGGTGCTGTTCATCATCACCTTTCTGCCATGGTCGACCTGGCTCGGGTTCACCGGGGCCGAAGAAGTGCTGGGGTACAGCCGCACGTTCCGCGGATGGCTGCTCTGGACGCCGGCGATTCTGGCGGTGGTAATCGCGCTCAACTTTGTATGGCGCGACGGCCTCGAGCGGTATCTGGAGCGCTGGCGGACCAAGGTGCTCGGTGTACCCGATCGCGGCTACGTGCTCGTTTGCGCCCTCG
>JASFTI010000357.1:0-4181 GCA_050053635.1 Gemmatimonadales bacterium | reverse complement strand
GGCGGCACCAGCTACGACGGCTTCGAGAAAGCGAACCTCGTCGTCGAGGCCGTCGTGGAGCTGATGGACGTGAAGCGCAGAGTGTTCGAGACAATCGAGGAGAACGTGTCGGAGAAGACCGTGATCGTCAGCAACACCTCGGCCCTCTCGATCTCGGAGCTCCAGCGCGAGATGAGCCACCCGGACCGCAGCTGCGGCCTCCACTTCTTCAACCCGCCGCACCGCATGCCGCTGGTGGAAGTCGTGCGCGGCGCGCGGACGGCCGACGACACTCTGGCGACGGCGTTCGAGCTCGCCGTCCATCTCGGCAAGACGCCCGTCGTCGTGAAAGACTCCCCGGGGTTCGTGGTCAACCGTATCCTCGCCGCCTACCTGACCGAGGCCGGCTACCTGCTCCAGGGTGGGATGTCGATCGAGCGACTCGACCGTACGATGTCCCAGTTCGGCATGCCCGTCGGTCCGCTGCGGCTACTCGACGAGATCGGGTTCGACGTCGTTGCCGAGGTGAGCCAGACGATGGTGAACGCTTTCGGCGAACGGTTCGCGCCGGCGCCGGTCATGGGTGAGGTGCTGACCATCGGTGTGACCGGGCGGAAGAGCGGGCTCGGCTTCTACCGCTACACGGACAAGGACGTCAAGGGGGTCAACCCGACGGTCGAGAGGTTGCTTCGCCGGGAGGTCACGGGCCCACCACCCAGCTCGGCTGCAGCCGAGGAGCGGATGGTCTTCAGCATGATCAACGAGGCGGCGCGAATCCTGGATGACGGGGTCGTCGATTCGCCGGGCGCGCTGGACGTCGCGATGATCATGGGGACCGGATTCCCACCGTTCCGCGGTGGCCTGCTGCGCTACGCCGATTCTCTGGGCCTCGACCGCGTGCGCGAGCGGTTGCACTACTACGCCGCCGACGCCGGGCCACGACTGGAGCCGGCGCCTGCCCTGGAAGGCCGCGCGGCGTTCTACGACTGAGGCGATGGAACGCGTCGAGATCCGTTACCATCGACCGCCCGATCGACTGGACGTGTTCGTTCAGGAGCTCGTGATCGATCGTCCCGAATACAAGGTGACGCTGCACGACCCGGCCACGGTCGAAGCGACGCTGAGGGTCGGAGAAGATGTGATCTACGAGCCGGGCGCCCCGATCGTCTGGTTCGTCTTCCCGGAGGCATGGCACGATATAGGCCGCTTCCATCTCAAAGACGACACGTTCACCGGCTACTACGTGAACCTCATCACCCCGGTCCAACTAGTCGGGACAGCCTGGACAATGTTCGACCTCTGTCTCGATCTTTGGGTCGATGCGGCCAGCCGCTTCCAAATCCTCGACCAGGACGAGTTCGATGAGGCGGTCGATCGGGGCTGGATCGATCCGGCCACCGCGGCGCGGGCGCGATCGGAGCTCTCGGGGATCGTCGCCAAGCTGAGAGCGGGGGAATGGCCGCCCGCCGTAGTTCGGGAATACGATCTGGCGCAGGTGAGAGAGCTACGGGCCGCAGGTGGGTGATGTCATTTCAGTAGCCAATAACCCACATCCAACGCCCATGTATGCAAGGTTGATTCAAGAACCGAGGATCAACAATCAAGTTTCAAGGGAGGATATTGATCATTGGGCGTTGGGACTTGGTTCCTGACGCTTGAGGCCTAGCTTGGTGACCAGGACTTTGAGTGTAGGATATTGGATTTTGAAGACGAACACGACTTTACTGCTCGCCGCGGCTCTGTTGCTCCCGGCTCTAAGCAGGGCCCAGGACTCGGCCGACTACCGGGTGCTCGGCTCCTCCGACGCGCCCGTCGAGCTGGCCATATATTCCGACTTCGAGTGCCCCCACTGCCGCAACTTCGCGCTGGCGGCGCTGCCCGCCATCGCCGCCGAGTTCGTCGATCGCGGGCTGGTCCGCATACGGTATGTCTATTTTCCGCTGGCGGCGCTCCATCGTAACGCCGTTTCGTCGGCGAAGGCCGCGCACTGCGCCGGCGTCGCGGGCCGCTTTTGGGCCTACCACGACTACCTTTACGTGCGGCAACCCGAGTGGTCCGGCGCGGCGGTGCCCGATTCGCTGTGGATCGCCTACGCCGAGAACCTGGGGCTCGAGCCGCAGGAGTTCGCCGACTGTCTGAGCGCGCCCGAGACGCTGGCGCAGATCGAGTCGGACGTGCGTAAGGCGCTCAACTCCGGCGCGACAGGCACACCGACGATCGTGCTCGGCGGCCGCTCGCTGGTCGACCTCGCATCGTACGAGGAGTTGCGGGCCAAGATCCTCGCGGCGATCGAGGACGCCCGGCGCTAGCCGACCTGGATCGGACGACCCGTGGAACCGACTATCGATCACGCCTCTATCACCCTGCTGCTCAGCGTGCTGGCTTGCGCCGCCGCCATCGGGTTGAGCCTCTACGCCGCCCTCGCCATACCAGGCGCCGTCAGCCACCTCGGACTGCTCGAGCTGCCGGAACCGCTCAGCGGGCTCGGCACACCGCTGGTCTGGGGGACGCTCGCGGTTCTCGCCCTCGTCGAGCTGGCCGTTTCCCGGGTCAGGCTGCCGGACCTGGTGTGGAGCGCGCTGCACACCATCATTCGGCCGCCCGCCGCCGCACTGTTCGCGTCCGCGGCGATGGAAGGCCAGGGCCACGGGATCCAGTGGGGGGCATCGCTGGCGGCGCTGGGCGTCGCCCTGCTGGTTCACATCCCGGTCCTCGCCGTTCATACCGCCGCACGCACTGCGGGCCCCGCACCCCAGCTCCGCGGCTTCACCGGCGTCCAGCTCGCCCTGGCCGGCTTGATCGCGACCATCGCCTGGACGGCACCCCCCTTCGCGGCAGCCGCCGCCCTCGTCCCCGTCCTCGCACCCCTGCCCTGGTGGCCCCGGCTCTGGGGCGCTGCCCGCCTCGTTCTCGCCGCCCATCTCGCCGCGATCGGCCGCGCCGGGCGCTACGGCCAGTGGGACGCCGGGCCCGCAAGCATCCCGCGCTGGCTGGGGGGCGTCGCCGAAGCCGAGCTGGGCGTGCCGCTCAGCCGGGTCCGCTCCGCCAGAGTCAGCCTGGCCCGGATCGGCAGTCGCTGGCTCTATCTCAGGGGGCGCCTCGTCGTGGCCCAAGAACGGACCCCGCTATTCGCCCACCGCCGCGGCTTCAGGGTCCGGCTCATCCCGCTGGAACGAGCCGAGGGCCATGCCGATCACCGGGCGCTAGTGGAGACGGTGGTGCTGGACACGTTGAATCCGTTCAGCGTCTGCCTGGGCCCGGACGCGCCGCCCGGACCGGTCATACTGGCAGCGTTGGCCGAGCAGGAGGGCGGTGGGCGGGCGGAACCGGGGGACGGGGAGGCGGTGTAAGAACAGATGTTGCAGAGGTTGGAAGGCGTTTGGCAGGTTGGCGTTAGGGCAATTTCGCCTTCTGTTCGGGGGTTTACGAGACCCGGAAAAGGGCATATACTATACAGTCTTGTCTACTTACGTCTTGAGGTCGTCCGTTTCCGCCACCGGTATCGCTACGGGGCGGCTGGCTGGCGAGGCGCATGGCGCTCGGGCGTCTCTGTATCCCCCGCGAGGCCGCCTGCCGGTTCTCGCATTTTTGTCGGCCATCAACTGAACCTCGGGCAGTTGCAGCGTGAGCATGTTCTTTAGCTCCAAGGCCTTAGACTCCTTCGACCAGTACCTTCACGACGTCGAGAAGTACCCACTCATCGAGGATGCGGCGACGGAGCGAGAGATCGCCCGCCGGGCGCGGGCCGGCGACCGCCGGGCCGCCGAGCGCCTGGTAACCGCGAACTTGCGCTTCGTGATCTCCTACGTGAAGAAGTACCAGGGTCGGGGGCTGAACCTGGCCGAGCTGGTCTGCATAGGTAACGAGGGTCTGCTCAAGGCGGTGAAGAAGTTCGACCCCGACAAGGGCGTCAAGTTCATCTCCTACGCGGTCTGGTGGATCCGCCAGACGGTGCTGCAGGCGCTGGCCGAGCAGACGCGCTCGGTGCGGATCCCGCTCAACCAGAACTCGAACCTGGTGAAGCTATCGCGCACGGAGACGGCGCTGACCCAGCAGCTGGGCCGCACGCCGACGGACCGCGAGATCGCCGACCGGATGGGCGAGCCGGTGCAGACGATCCGGGCGCTGAGAAGGGTGGCATCGGCGGAGCTCAGCCTGGATGCACCGCTCGACCGCACCGATCGTGACAGCGCGTCGTTCGG
>JASFTI010000356.1:0-4184 GCA_050053635.1 Gemmatimonadales bacterium | reverse complement strand
TCATATTCGGACCTCGACTAGTTGGGCGGACCGGAGTTGACTTTGAGCTGCGTCACCCGGGTGGTCACCTGGATGCTACCAGAGTTCAGCATGCGCTCCAACTCCTCCATCCGCGACCCCATCATTCGCTCCATGGCGGCGCGTTGATTGGCGGGCATCTCCTCCATCCGCCGCTTCATCTCCTCCAGTGACTCCCGAGCCTGCTGCATTTCTTCTTCGCTCATAGCATTGTTCAGCCCGGCGACGGACATCTCGAGCAGGAAGGGGTGGAGCATGCCGTCGACCTCGCGATAGTCCTTGAAGTCGATCTTCATCGTCATCGGCTGCCAACTCCCGTCCCGCTGGAACTCGCCTTCCATCTCCAGCTTACGAATCAGGTAGTCGCCAGTGTCGAGGAAGAACGTGCCCTTCTCGGGCTTGAAGTCCTCTTCTTCGTCGGGCGTCTCGGGGTCGAAGTCTATACCGCTGAAGTCGTCGACCGTGACGACGTGACAGTCGAATCCATCGACGGACCGCTTGCCGGCGAGGTTCGCCCGATCGGCCACCTGCATGAACCCGTTGTAGAAGAGTCCGGCGCCCTGCTGCTCAGAGCCGCTGCTGCTCTTGAGAACAAAAGTCGGCCGCCCGTCGACCGTCTCTTTCTCGAAATAGTTGGTGACCTCGAACCCCATCACGTCCATAACGACGGTGTAATTGTCGATCCCGGACATACGGTCCTCGAACCGCGCCATGGCGGTCTCGAGCACATCCGCCGCCGATTGGCCGGCGGCTGCTGGGGCACGTGCGAGAGCGAACAGAAGGGACAGCAGACCGACGCGGATTGCCTTGGCGAGCATGGCGGCGCTCCTGTGGTTGGGGTCTCACGTGCTAATCGCGAGCCCAACGTTAACCGGAGGGGTGTAGTCGCTCAAGCCCCGGCCGCGACCGGATCCTCCGCCGTTCCCAGAATCGGGAAAGCGTCGTCCCGCAGGCGGTCAGCCGACGGGGCGATCGTCGCGCCGTCCGGTCACGCAAGCTCTTACCAAACAACGAGTTACCGAGTAGACCTCTCTGGCACGGGCTCTGCCAAGGATGGCGGACGATGCTTCCAGGGCCGTTAGTTGAGCTTCCAGAGACACGAACTGAATTGAGGTACAGCATGATAGTATTGGCGTTAATCATCGGACTGCTCGTCGCCTGCTCGGGGCAAGAAGCGCAGCCCCGGACCGAGGAACTCGTTTTCAACTCTGGGTCGTTCAGGGTGGTTGGCGATCTCAAGCTGCCGGGAGAGCGCGGCCCTCATCCCGTCATCCTGTTCGTGCACGGCGACGGACCGAACAACCGCACTTCGGGCGTGACCTACCCGCCGATCATGGAGCGCATGCATCGCGCCGGCTACGCGACCTTCGCCTGGGACAAGCCGGGCACCGGCGCGTCGACCGGCCGCATCGACCGCAGCCGCCTGGTCGAGCAGCGGGCTCAGATCGTTCTCGACGCGATCGCGCTCATCAAAGGTCGCACGGACATCGACGCTGAGATGATCGGGCTGTGGGGGATCAGCCAGGCGGGCTACGTGATGCCGCGCGTACTCACGTTGAGCGACGACATCGCCTTCGTGATCGCGGTCTCCTGCCCCGGCGAAGCGGGCGCCGACCAGGGCGTCTTCTTGCTAACGGCGCAGGCGGTGTGTGCGGGGCTCCCCCCTGAGGACGCGGAAGAGGTTGAGCGTCTGATCGACGGGGCCGGCCGCGCACAGACGTACGACGAGTACCTGGGGTACAAGGCGCAACAGGCGGACCATCGAGTGCTGGCACAGATGACGCTTCTGGGTTTCAGCGTCGAGCCGCGACCAGAGTCGGAATGGCACGCGGATGATCTGAACGGTGAGTACTATCGCAACCCGCTGGAGGCCATCGAGGGAATCACGATCCCTGTACTGGCTTTCTTCGGCGAGCTGGACACGCAGGCCGACCCGATCCAGGGCGCCGAGGCCTACCGAGCGCTGCTGCAGCGCGCTGGGAACCCGAACTTCCGCGTCGAGCTGATCCGGGGCACCGACCACAACATCATCCTATCGGAAACCGGCTGTCTGGAAGAGCGCGATCGAAGAGCGCGCCGAGGTTGGACCAACTACGCGCCGCAGTATCTGGACACGCTGGAGGAGTGGCTAGGGGAGTTGCGGCGCTGAGCTGCTAGCGAATTCGCCGGCGGGCGCGGGCGTTTCTACGCCGCGCCGCCGCGGCCTTGCGCTTTTTGGCCGCGCTGGGCTTCTCGTAGAAGCGCCGCTTCTTCATATCCTTGAACAGCCCGGAGCGAATCATCTTACGGCGGAATTTCTTGAGCGCCCAGTCAATGTTGTCGCCTTCTTCCAGCCTCACCTCGACCATGACCCACCCCCCCCGATCAGGAGCAAAAGAACACGAGACCCGACCAAAGCTCGGATCCCGTGACCGATTGGCGGTTTCGGGGCGACCTGCGCGATCGCCTAAGTGCAAGTTTTGTAAGCTAGCACAACACCTGTTTCCTGTCCAGACAGGCCCTTGTTGACAGGACCCCATATAGTGCTATGCTTATGCGCCGTTGAGATTACCAGCGAACACTCGAGGGACCTGGCTCAAACGCAGGCCCCTCGTTTTGCATGCCCAGCGCGGGGGCTAAGGTCCGCGTAGAACATGTAGTCGGTACGTACGGCAGCGCCGGACTCCGATTACAAGAACGAACAAAAGGAGTACGGCAGATGCGTACGACCGGCACAGTCAAGTGGTTCAACGACAGCAAGGGCTTCGGGTTCATCACGCCCGAGGACGGACAGAAGGACTGCTTCGTCCATCACACCGCCATCCAGGCCGACGGCTTCAAGAGCCTGACCGAGGGTGAGCGTGTGGAGTTCGACGTCGTGCAGGGCGACAAGGGCCCGGCGGCTCAGAACGTGGTGAAACTGGGCAGCTAAACCGCTCGACACAGCCACGAAAGAGGGGTCACCCCGATGAGCTCGGGGTGGCCCCTTTTTTTTCGCTGCTGCGACGCTCTAGCTAGTACATACTACCGAGGGCCAGCGCCGCGGCGCGACGTACGTCGGCTTCCGGGTCATCGCTCAACAGCCGCGCGAGTGGCTGCACGGCACGCTCGTCCTCCAGCTCGCCCAGCGCCCATGCGGCGGCGGCGCGTACCGCCGACGCATCGTCGCCGAGCGCACGCATGAGCGGGCCGAAGGATTCGGGCGCTTCGGCGTAGCCCAGCCCGACGGCGGCGAGCTGGCGCGTCCGCGGGTTAGGGCTGGCCAGCGCATCGAGAAGCGAGTCAACGGCGCGCGGGTCGTCGGTGCGGCCGAGCAGGCGCGCCGCGACCTTCTGGACGCAGTTGTCGGAGTCATCCAGTGCCGCTCGCAGCGGCGCGATCGCCCCGGGATCTTGCAGCTCACCGCTCGCCCAGCATGCGAGCTCCCGATGCTCGCTGATCGCATCGGGCTCGCGATGCATCCTGCCCCAGCTCCAGCCGACGCCCAACGAGCGGACGATCAACTCGCAGGCGATGGAGCTGGTCCCGCGCACGGCGTCGAGAACCTGCACGGCGCGGCTGGCGTCGGACGTGCTCGGCTGAGCGCGGGCCATCTCGGCGGGCGGCTCGACCGCGAGCGTGGCGGCCGCCGCGGTCAGCATAGTCACGGCGGCCAAGGTCGGAACTCGTCGGGACATCATTCTTCGTTTCCTCCCAGCGCGCGTGCCGCGGCTCTGCGGATCTCGGGATCCTCATCTTCGAGCGCCTCGACCAGTATCTGATAGGCGGCCGGGTCTTCGATGTCGCTCAGCGCGTGGACGACTGCGCGCCGGGTGTCGGCGTCGGTGTCAGAGCTGCGGAAGAGCTCGGCCAATCCGGGAACGGCGGCCGGGTCCTCGATGTCGCCGAGCGCGTGCACAGCGTAGCGCCTGACCTCGAGGTCGTCGTCCCGCAGAGCGTTGATGAGCTCCGGCGGAGCGGTGCTCAAATCGAGCTCGCCCAGCGCCGCCACGGCGTACCTGCGGACCTTAACGTCCGAGTCGCTCAATGCCCCGGTGAGGCCCGGAGCGGCCCTGGCATCTTCGATCTCGCCCAGCGCCCAGATCGCCGCCTGTCGAACCTCAGGGTCGGAATCGTTCAGCACCCCGATCAGCGGATCCACAGCCTCACTACTTTCGATCTCGCCGAGGGCGCGGACCGCCATCAGA
>JASFTI010000355.1:0-4196 GCA_050053635.1 Gemmatimonadales bacterium | reverse complement strand
CCGGCTGCCCCAGGTTCTCGAACGGCAGCACGACCAGCTTGATGTCAGGCGAGCTCAGCGGCGTGTCGGCCGTCGGCACGGGCAGGCGACCGCCGAGGACCAGCCAGCCGGCGGCGACGGCGCCCCAGAGGGCGAAGATCGCGACGACGCTGAACAGCAGGCGCCGCCAGGCGAGCACGTGGCGGTGAGTCCGGCCGGTCGGGGGAGTCGTCTCGGTGGGTCGGCCGGCCGTGGCGGCCTCCAGAGCCGGCGGCGCTTCTTTGGGTGACGCCTGCTCCCGTACGACGGCGGTCGCCAGCACGACGGGCAGCAGCGCTATGAAGAGGACGATGGCGAAACCGGGGAACCACTCGGGCAGCCCCAGCCCCTCGGTCAGGCTCTGGACCACCTGGTATGCCGCCGCGGCGCCCAGCAGGTATACGGCCAGCACCTGCCAAATCGAGCGCCGGTGGATCTCGGCGACCAACCGCTTGAAGCGCGACGTGCTCATACCTCTCTCGTGGCGGATCGGAGGCTCACCGTGATGCTCATTCCGGACACAACATGCGTATCCCGTTTTGCTGCGGCAACTTGCTGACTAGGTTCTATCATGGTGAACCGCCTGGCTCGTCGGGGGGTCGGGCTCCACTACTCACTACGTGTCGAACGAGGTCGGAGGGTTCAAGATGAAGGCACCGGCCAGCTTGGTGGCTGCACTGCTGATCGGCGGTGGAACTCTGCAACACGGTACGCCGCCGCCGCGGCCACTCACCCCGATCCCCACGGCCCGGCAACTGGAGTGGCAGCGCAAGGAGATGGCCCTCTTCCTCCATTTCGGCGTCAACACGTTCAGCGATGCGGAGTGGGGCACGGGAACGGAAGATCCCAGCCTGTTCACCCCAGCGCGCCTCGATGCAGAGCAGTGGGCGCAGGTCGCACGCGAGACGGGCTTTCGGACCCTGATCCTCACGGCGAAGCATCACGACGGATTCGCGCTCTGGCCGAGTCGCTACACCGAGCATTCGGTGCGGAGCGGCGGCTGGCGGAGCGGCCAGGGCGACGTGGTGCGCGATCTGGTCGATGCGGCGCGCGCTTGCGGCCTCGATGTCGGTCTCTACCTCTCGCCGTGGGACCGACACGAGCCGTCCTATGGCGACGACGCGGCTTACAACGAGTTTTACATGGGGCAGTTGCGGGAGTTGCTCACCGAGTACGGCAGGCTGGCCGAGGTGTGGTTCGACGGGGCGAAGGGACCGGAAGCTGTCGACATGGAATACGACTTCGACGCCTACTGGTCACTGGTGCGCCAGCTCCAGCCCGGGGCCGTGATCTTCTCGGACGAGGGGCCGGACGTCCGCTGGATCGGGAACGAGCGCGGGTTTGCCGGCGAAACCAACTGGTCGATGATCGACCGCTCGCGCGTAGGGGTGGGTAACGCCGAGACAGGGTACCTGAACGTCGGCGATCCCGCCGGCCCCGATTGGGTGCCCGGCGAGTGCGACGTCTCGATCCGGCCCGGCTGGTTCTGGCACCCCGATCAACAGCCCAAGTCGCTGGAGGAGCTGCTCGACATCTACTTCAAGTCGGTGGGTCGGAACTGCGTGCTGCTGCTCAACGTGCCGCCGAACCGCGAGGGTCTCCTCGATGCGGCGGATGTGGAGCGGCTGTACGAGCTAGGCGCGGCGCTCGACGCGATCTTCGGCGCCGACCTGGCGGCCGGCGCCCGGGCCTCAGCCTCGAACGTGCGCGGCGGCTCCGGCGAGTTCGATGCGGCCCGTGCGCTGGACGGCGACCTGGACACCTACTGGGCGACGGACGATTCGGTGACGAGCGCCGTGCTCGAGCTCGAGCTCGCCGCGCCCGTGACGTTCAACGTGGTGCGGATCCAGGAACCGGTTCAGCTGGGGCAGAGGATCGTGGCCTATCGGTTTCAGGTCGAGAGCGCTGGCGATTGGATCACGGTTAGCGACGGTACGACGGTGGGGCACAAAAAGCTGCACAGGATCGCGAGCCTAACGGCGCGGCGCGTGCGGCTGGTGATCGACCGAGCCCGGGCGCACCCGCTGATCGCCGAGCTCGGCTTGCACTACGATCCCGGCCGCTAATCCTCGCCGCCGAACATCCGCATCATCTCCAGGATGCTGTGGCGCTCGTAGCCGTCCGGGATGGCGAACAAGTCGTCGGCGAGCGGTTTCCGCTCGACCGAGATCACGGCGGAGATGTCGTACGAGTACTCGCCCCACGAGTACCGGGTCAGAGTCTGCTCGAGGACCGGGAAGCCGTGGTCGGCGAGCAGCAGGAAGACCTCGGTGTCCTCGTCGTTCTCCTCGAACATGCCCATGCTCTTCATGCGCGATTCGAGCTCGAGGAAGACATCGACTAGATCGCTCAGATCCTTCGTCACCCAGGCGACCGTGGTCTTTTGTCCCGACTTGATCTCGAACGCCGCGGCGCGCATCCCGATGATTTCCCGGCTACGACCGAGCGGACGGACCTGAGGTTCGGCGCGTGGCTCCACCTCTTCCGCGGCGCGCATCTCCTTCATCTCCTCGAAATCCTCGCTCGTCATCTCCAGAACCATCCGCTCAGCCGGATTAACGAGGGCGAACGATCCCGCACCGAAGTCGAGTATCGCATAGCCGGGACTCTCCTGCTCGATGCCGCCGTCGACGCGCATCTTCGTGCCCTTGAAGTAGTAGGTCAGGAGTTCGACCTCGACCCCACCGAGCTCGGGGGCTTCCTGGATAATGCGTGCGATGGGCACCTCGAAGATCCCCGAAGCGTCGAACTCATCCCCCTCACCGGCGGGACCGAGCAAGTACTTGAGTGCCGCCTCGTCGAGCGAGGCGGCGCGCGTCTCGATCGTGCCCTCGAAGCCCTGGGCCCAGGTGAGCCCGGGAATGGCCAGCGCAGCGAGCAGCGCGGCAGCTGTGACGGTGCGGGACGATCTCATTGCGGCCTCCCGAGGTCCTGTACTGGTGCCGGATCCGGCAATTTTCGAGTCGCGTTAGGCTACAACTAAACGTGGGACGCCCTGCGCCGTCAACGGCGGAGCCGGGCTCGACAGGGGCGGAGTTTCGCCTATCATCCGGGACTCGTAGCGGGTGACAGAGACGTTAAATGCTCCGGGAGGACGAGGCGGCCAGGTGGCGCCGCCGTCCTCCCAGGGCTCAAGTTCCAGGAGGGACCATGGAAGAGATCGATGCTTATATGCAGCAGACCACCCAGCTGGTAGTCGAACTGCTCAGTACCTGGGGGCTGAAGGTGGTGGGCGCCGTCGTCCTGCTCGTCCTGGGCCGGATGGCGGCGAGTTGGGCACGGCGCGCCGTGCGCCGGGGGATGGAGCGGACGCGGGTGGAGCCCACTCTGATACCGTTCGTCTCGGGGCTGGCCTACTATCTTCTTCTGGCGGTGGTCGTCGTGGCCGTGCTGGGGATGGTCGGCATCCAGACGGCATCGCTGCTGGCGGTGTTCGGTGCGGCCGGCCTGGCGGTCGGGCTGGCGGTGCAGGGCACGCTGTCGAACTTCGCGTCGGGTGTGATGCTGCTCATCTTTCGGCCGTTCCAGGTGGGCGACTACATTGAGGCCGGCGGAACTGCCGGCTCGGTCCGGTCGATCGGGATGTTCAGCACCGAGCTCAACACGCCGGACAACGTGAGGATCCTGGTGCCGAACTCGCAGGTCTACGGTCAGACGATCAAGAACTACGCGGCGAACCCGACGCGGCGCAACGACCTTACGGTCGGCATCGCATACGGCGATGATATCGGGGTCGCCGTCTCGACGATCAAGAGCGTGCTGGACGCCGATGAGCGGGTGCTCGCCGAGCCCGAGGCCGTGATCGCCGTCTCCGAGCTGGGCGACTCATCGGTGAACATCGTGGTGCGGCCCTGGTGCAAGAAGGAGGACTACTGGGCGCTGCGGTTCGACCTGATGCGCACGCTGAAGGAGAGGTTGGAAGCGGCCGGTTGCTCGATCCCCTATCCGCAGCGGGATGTGCATCTGTTCGAGACGGAAAAGGTATAGGATTTCAATGTGCAAGATGCGGCCGCCGGTTCGTCTCCCAAGCGACACGGCGGCGCGGCGTCAATCGGTGGACCCTGGCAGATACACAATTGGTGCGCCGGCCTGCGCCGTCGTGTAACTTCCTCCGGTGCTGGAGCGCCTCCCTGGACCAGCCGTCCCTGGCCCGCTTTTCCTTGCCCTCCGTTCATCGC
>JASFTI010000354.1:0-4201 GCA_050053635.1 Gemmatimonadales bacterium | reverse complement strand
GTGGCGCCGCTGGACGAGATGGGCGACAAGCTGGTCCGAGGTATCTGCGGTCAGGTGGACGGCTCGATCCTGCCGGGCATGCTGGGGATGGAGGCGGGGCAGTCCGCCTTCGGCGACGTCTACGCTTGGTTCCGCGACCTGCTCGCCTGGCCGCTCGAACATCTGGGTAAGGCCGCGGGCATCGACGAGGAGTCGCTGGACAGCATGGCCCGCGACATCATCCCGGCCCTCTCCGATGCGGCCGCGGCGCTGCCGCCCGACGAGACGGGCGTCGTGGCGCTCGACTGGCTGAACGGGCGGCGCACGCCCTTCGCCGACCAGGCGCTGAAGGGCGCGCTGGCCGGCATGAGCCTGGGCTCGGACGCGCCGCGCATCTTCCGGGCGCTGGTCGAGGCCACCGCCTTCGGCGCCAAGAAGATCGTGGAGCGCTTCCAGGTCGAAGGCGTGCCGATCCACGGGGTCATCGCGCTGGGCGGCGTCCCCAAGAAAGCGCCCTTCGTCATGCAGACCGTCTGCGACGTGCTCGAGATGCCGATCCGGGTCGCGCGGGCCGAGCAGACCTGCGCGCTGGGCAGCGCGATGGCGGCCGCGACCGCCGCCGGCTTGCACGCCGACATCCCGGCCAGCCAGGCGGCGATGGGTAGCGGGTTCGAGACCGAGTACCGGCCCGATCCGGAGCGGGCCGCCCTGTACCGCGCGCTCTACGGGCGTTACGAGCAGCTCGGCCGGTTTGTCGAGGAACAGTTCACCATACGGGGACCGTGATGGCGAACTATCAAGAACTCAGGCAGAACGCCTGGTCGTGCAACCAGGAGCTACAGCGCCGCGGGGTTGTCCTCTACACCTTCGGGAACGTCAGCGCCGCCGATTGGGATCGCGGCGTCTTCGCCATCAAGCCCAGCGGCGTGCCGTACGAGGACCTCCAACCGGCGGACATGGTGGTGGTCGACTTCGAGGGCCGGGTCGTGGACGGCCGCTTGCGCCCGTCGTCCGACACGCCCACCCATGCCGTCCTCTACCGCGAGTTCACCGGGGTCGGCGGCATCGCCCACGCCCACTCGACCTACGCCGTCGCCTGGGCCCAGGCGCGGCGCCCGATCCCGATCCTCGGCACGGGCCACGCCGATCTGCTACCCGAGGACGTGCCGTGCACCGCGGTCATGAGCGAAGCCGCCGTGCAAGGCGACTACGAGACAGCCACCGGCCAGCTCATCGTCGACTGCTTCAGCGACCGCTCCTGGGAGTGGGTGCCTATGGTGCTGGTGGCCGGGCACGGACCCTTCGCCTGGGGGCGGACCGCCGAGCAGGCGGTCTACCACTGCGTGATGCTCGAGGAGCTGGCCCGCACCGCCTGGCTCACCGTCGCACTCGACCCCGGCGCCGGACCTCTGGAGCCGTGGCTGGTCCGCAAGCACTTCGAGCGCAAGCACGGGCCGGATGCGTACTACGGACAGGAGAAGCCACAGCATGACGAATGAGCCGAATGAGATGAAGAATGTCCCCGACGTGCGCATCGGCATCGTCGCAGTCAGCCGCGACTGCTTTCCCATCGAGCTCTCGCGTCGGCGGCGCCGTGCCGTCGTCGAGGCCTGCGGCGCCCGTGACCTCGATATCGCCGAGATCGAGACCATCGTCGAGAACGAGCGCGACGTTGTGAACGCGCTCGAGGAGCTCGAGCGCGCCGAGGTGAACGCGCTGGTCTGCTATTTGGGCAACTTCGGGCCCGAGGGACCCACCACCCTGCTCGCCCAGCGCTTCCCCGGACCCGTCATGTTCGCCGCCGCGGCCGAGGAGAGTGGCGACGACCTGATCGACGGCCGCGGCGACGCCTACTGCGGGTTGCTGAGCGCATCGTATAACCTGGGGCTACGCTCGCTCAGGCCGCACATCCCCGCTTACCCGGTGGGGCTGGCCGGTGAGGTCGCGGCGATGATCGAGGAGTTCGTGCCCGTCGCCCGCGTCCTGCTGGGGCTGATGCACCTGAAGATCTTCGCCTTCGGGCCGCGGCCTTGGGACTTCTTCGCCTGCAACGCGCCGATCAAGCCGCTGTTCGACCTGGGCGTCGAGATCATGGAGCAGAGCGAGCTCGACCTGCTGGACGTGTTCCGCTCCGCCGAAGGGCATCCCGACGTCGCGAAGGTCGCCGCCGAGATGGGGCAGGAACTGGGCGAGGGGAACCGCTTCCCCGACCTGCTGAGCAAGCTGGCGCAGTTCGAGGTGGGATTGCTCGGTTTAATGGACGAGAACCTGGGGGCGAGCCGCTTCGCCGCATTTGCCAACAAATGCTGGCCCGCCTTCGAGCCGAACTTCGGTTTCGTGCCCTGCTTCATCAACTCGCGCCTCGCGGCGCGCGGCATACCCGTCGCCTGCGAGGCCGACATCTACGGCGCGCTGAGCGAGTACCTCGGCGCCTGCGCCACCTTGCTGCCCGTCACACTGCTCGACATCAACAACACCGTCCCTGCCGACCTGGCCGCCGAGGCGGCGACGCAGACGGGGGACTACAAGCCCACCGACCTGTTCATGGGATTCCACTGCGGCAACACGCCCGGCAGCTGCCTGGTGGACGGCGAGATGCGCCACCAGCTGATCATGCATCGGATCATGGAACCGGGTAAGGAGCCGGACATAACCCGCGGCACGCTGGAAGGGCGGATCCGGCCGGGCGCCGCCACGATCCATCGCCTGCAAGCCACCGCCGAAGGAGAGCTCAAGGCTTACGTCGCCGAGGGCGAGGTGCTGGACATGCCGACCCGCACCTTCGGGGGAACCGGCGTGCTGGCGGTGAGGGAGATGGCACGCTTCTACCGGCACGTTCTCATCGAGAAGCGTTTCCCGCACCACACGGTGGTAGCCTTCGCGCCGGCCGGCCGCACCCTGTTCGCGGCGCTGCGAGCCCTGGGGGTGGCGGACATCTCCTTCAACCAACCGCCGGGGCTGCCCTACCCCACCGAGAATCCGTTCTGAGGCGATGACGGCCCCGACGAAGATACCGGTGGCGAACGGGGTGCGCGCCCTGATCTTCGACTGCGACGGTACCCTGGCCGACACCATGCCCTACCACCAGGAGGGTTGGCGGCAGGCGTTCGGCGCCGCCGGGGTGAGCGTCCCCGACGCCTGGCTCGACTCGCTGCGAGGCACGCCGGAGAAGCGCGTCGTGACCCTCGCCAACCAGCGGTTCGGCTTCGCCCTCGACCCGATCGCGACCGTCGCCGCCAAGCACCAAGTCTACCGGCGACTGCTGGAGGGGGTGCGCCCCATCGAGTCGGTGGTGGCGGTGGTTCGCGCGCACCAGGGCCGGCTGCCCATGGCCGTCGCCTCGGGCGGGACCCGCGAGGATGTGCACACCATCCTCGAGCGGCTCGACCTGACCGACGCGTTCGCCGCCGTGCTCACCGCGGACGACGACGACATCGAGCACAAGCCGTCGCCGGCGATCTTCCTCGAGGCGGCCCGGCGCCTGGGCGTCGAGCCGGCGGCCTGCCAGGTCTTCGAGGACGGCGACATCGGTTTGGAGGCCGCGCGCCGCGCCGGTATGACCGCGACCGACGTCCGGCCCTACATACTATAGCAGCGACTGATAGGAGCGAACGAGATGACCCGCATCTACCTGATCTCCGGGCTTCTTCTGGCGGCCGTTGCAACCTCGTGCGACGAGGGCCAACCGCCCGACTATCCCGTCCAGCCCGTCCCCTTCACCCAGGTGCGGTTCGATGACGAGTTCTGGTCTCCGCGCCTCGAGACGAACCGGACGGTGACCATCCCGCACGTGTTCGCCATGTCCGAGGAGACCGGGCGGGTCGACAACTTCGCCATCGCCGGCGGCCTGATCGAGGGACAGCAGTGCGGGTCCTATCCCTTCGACGACACCGACGTCTACAAGACCATCGAGGGCGCCTCGTATTCCCTGATGCTGCAACGCGACACGGCGCTCGAGGCCTACCTGGACAGCCTCATCGCGCTCATCGCCGCCGCCCAGGAACCCGACGGCTACCTCTATTCCGCCCGCACCAACGACGCCGAGGAGCTGCGCCGCTGGTTCGGCGACAGGCGCTGGGAGCGGCTCGAGCGCAGCCACGAGCTCTATAACGGCGGCCACCTCTACGAGGCGGCCGCCGCTCACTACGTCGCCACCGGCAAGCGCAACCTGCTGGAGGTCGCGCTGAAAAACGCCGACCTGATCGACGCCACCTTCGGCCCC
>JASFTI010000353.1:0-4233 GCA_050053635.1 Gemmatimonadales bacterium | reverse complement strand
TCGCCTCAGCGCTCGGGCTGCACGAGCTCCTGGAACGGCGGGTAATCCCGCAAGTCTCGCAGGTAATGGTCGCGATGGAGGGCCGGGTAGGCTTGGCCTTCGGCCAGAGCGCGGCGCAGAAACTCCAGTGCTGACTGTCGCTCGCCCAGTTCGGCAGCCACCCGGGCCTGCGCGTAACGATGCCGGCCGTGCAGGTACCTGCCCCGTCGGTCGGCCAGCCAGTCCAATGCCTCTTCCGCCGCTTCCCGATCCTGACGCCGGGCGGCGAGGATGCCCCGATGCTCCATATATGTCAAAGAATCTTGCCGTGACAGGACCCTGAGCAGTGCTCGGGCCTCTCCGTTCCGCTCCAGGTGCTCGAGCGCCTGTATTAGAGCGATCTGCTGCGAGGGGGTCAGGTCCTCGATCGCCTCCGTCTCCAACCAACTGACGAGGCGACTCCAGACGACCTCTGCCGATGCAGGGTCGCCGTGTGCATGCAGTTCTTCTCCCAGTTCGATGAGTGTGCGGAGGGCGGGGACGCCCATTCGCTGCAGCTCGCCACAGCGTTCCAGCACCGTTCCCGATCTGCCGAGCGCGGCCAACGCGTTGAGTTCGAGCGCGATCATCGAGGCGACTTCGGGATGCAGCTCGCGCGCCTCGCTGGCCGCTTCCAGCTCGCGCGCATGTTGGCCCAGTAGATGGAGTGCGACTGCACGGACGTACCAGTACGGGCGCCAGTTGGGGGCTAGAATGGCCACGTCGTTCTCGTCGAGCGTCCTGAGTGCTTCGGCCGGGCGGTTGAGCTCGAGGGCGTGGTGGGCGATGAGGTAAAATCCCACGTAGTACGGTCCCGTCTCGGCCATGCGGCGCGCCGCTCTGAGTTGACCGATCAGGTCGCCCTGCACCCCGGCATCGAACCAATCGGTGGTGGCCCGTTCGTAGGGCGTCATCCGGTCACGGAGTCCGTGTAGCGTCTCTAAATACGGTTCGGCCTCTTCGTAGTCCCCCCGGTTGGCCAGCGCGATCGCAGACATATAGTTGAAGGTCGGGTAGGTCGAGTCCAACTGTGCTGCTTGCCGGAAGTGAGTCGCGGCGGTCGACCAGTCCTGGTCCATGAAGTATTCCATTCCCACCAGGAATCGCTGATACGCCTCGTACTCCGGCGGCCGCGACGGCTGCCGTGTTGTGTCTGCGACGGCGGCGGGGTGGAAGTAGCTGAAGAGGAAGTCGCGTATCTCGGACTGTAGCGGCCGCAGGGCTTGGGAGAAGGAATCGGCTGGTGCCCCGACCGGGGCGGGTGAGTGGAGCAACTCGCCGACTTCGACGTCGGAGATCTCCGCTTGCAGATAGAGCTCGTCACCTTCCAGGTAGTATGACCCGGACACGACAATACGGGCGCCGGCCTCCTCGGCGAGTGCCTCGATGCGTGCGCCACCCGGAGCGGGCCGGCCATCGAGCTTCGATCGCCGGTCGAAGGCCAGCGAGACCTGGAACGGCACGACCTGCAAACCGCCGGTCGCCTGTAGGCCCTGGACCACCCAGTGCCCGGCCATGCTTCCCAACGGGTCGAGCGCCGAATCATCGGTTCGGTTCTCGAACACGTCCACGACGGTGCGATCCGGATCGAGCTGTGAGCCACCGGCGGGTAGGAGCACTAGAACAGCCGCCACAACGCCCCACATCGCCATCGCGCCCAGCAAAGCCAGGCCGGTCGTCCGCCAGGTGAGCAGTCGCAGCCGTTGATCTTCTGCGGCTGCCGCTGCGGCGGCTTCGGCGGGCACTTCGTCACCGTACTTCTCCTCCTTGGCGAGCGAGGTCACCACCACGACCGGCAGCCCGACCAGCAGAAGCGTCAATGCCGCCGGGAAGAGCCAGCGCGGCAGCCCCAGGTAGTCGATGAACAGGTCGACGGCCTCGAGGACGGCGAACGACGCGCCGAGATATACGAGCACGGCTTGCCACAGCGAGCGTTGATGGATTTCGAGGATCAATCGTTGGAGACGGGACATAGAGCGCCTCTTTCGAGGCCGAGATGGCTCAGAGCACCAACTATCGAGGAACGTCCGCCGCCTATCCAAGATGGGAGGGACCCGGCGGACGGGCAACGATGACTCGGGCCGCGCCTCGGGACCTGTGGGCGAGGGAGAACCGGCCCGCCGCGAAGACAATATGTGTCCAGGCGGACACTCGGGCGCTCTCCTGGCGTGTCCGCCTGCACACGTCCCCTCCGCCTGGCGTTAGCGGTCGGCTGCGGCTCGATCGCATAACTAGCTGCAACTCACAAGGTTGTACGATGCGGTCGGGTCCCGCGACCGGCTGGCCCTCGAACTGCTCTACGGTGGTTGGTGGGCAGAGAGTGAGGTGGTCTGTGAGGACTTGCAACGGGAGAGGGGAGACTGATGACTACGTGGCTAGCGGTGTTGGCGATCCAGTGGCTGGCGGTGGGGACAACGGGTTTGGGGTGGCAGGCGAGGCAAGACACGCTCCCGACGCTGGAGGAAGTTTTGCAGCGCCACATCGACGCCGTCGGTGGGCGCCAGGCGATCGAGCGGTTGACGACGCGAGTGATGACGGGACGGCTGGTCACCGACCTGCCCAGCAGAGAGCCGCCGGTGTACGAGTCCAACGGGTTCGTGATCTACGGGAAGGTGCCGGGGAAGTATCTGTACGTTCAGCAGTCGGTCCGGGGTCCGCATCGGGATGGCTGCGACGGCCGAGAGTGCTGGAGGTCGGCCGGCGGCGAGGTCGAACTCGATGCGCACTACGACCCCAGGTTCGCCTGGTTCATCGATCCGCAGAACGCGACCCGCATTTGGGACTATTTCCCCGACATGAGGATGCGCGGCGCGGCGACGTTGGAAGGCCGGTTGATGTACCTGGTCGACATCGATGACGATGTGTCGCACGCCCTCTACTTCGATGCCGAGAGCGGGCTGCTGGTCCGGCTCGGCTACAACAGGAAGATCGGCGACTACCGCGAGGTGGACGGCGTGCTGGTCCCGTTCAGCATGTCGGTCAGCAGGAAAGGCGGTTCCAGCACTTACATCATCGAAGAGATCGAGCACAACGTCCCGATCGACGACGGGGAGTTCGCCGCGCCTATTCACTAGACAGAGGGCCCTGCCGATTGCTCTCGATCGGCAGGGCCCGGCTTTTCGTTGGCCTCGGCCTCAACTCCTCACCTACGTTCCGAGATCTGCTCGATCGCCCACTCGGCGGCGCGCCGGATGACATCCCGAGGCGACGGCATCTCGGAGGCTTGCTGCAGGAAGCCCAGCTGGCTGACGTCTCCGGTTCGGCCGATCGCGCGCAGGGCTTCGGCCTGCACCTGATACGAGTCGTCATCGGCGAAGCGCTCGTGGAAGAACGGCACGAATGCCGGATCATCAAGTTCACCCAGGATACGGATAGCCGTTCGCCTGACCCGCGAGCTGACATCGGTGGTGGCGGCCCGGAAGAGCTCGATCGATTCCTGCAGGTCCACTGCCGCGATCGTCTCCAGTGCCGCGAGGCGAACCGCCCAGAAGGGATCGCTACGGGCGATCTCGGCGACCTCGTGCGCCACCCGCGGGTCACTGGCAAAGCGGGCCAGCTCCCGCACCGCCCACTCCCTTCCGATGACATCGTCGTGGCCGGCTTGGTAGAGGAGCTCCTCTTGGCTCTTCTCGTAGCTCCACTCCTTCAGCAGCCAGTTCCCCTCATCGAAGCGGACCAACAGAGGCCGTTCCCGGCTCGGGAAAACGAAGCTGTCCTGCCCATGCTCCAGCCAGACCGTCTCGACCCGTTTTCCCGACGCGGTGACGATCCCGATCTGCACCGGCACCCGGTAGATGGGTACCCCGTGATCGCGGTCCTGGACCTGAGCGACATGTAGTCGGATCTCTCCGGCGTCAGCATCCCAGTCCGAGCTCACCTCGAATACCGGATGGCCCGGCTTGAAGATGAACTGCTCGAAGAACCAGTCCATGTTGCGGCCGGTCACGTCCTTGATGGTCTTCATCAGGTCGTGGGTGTCGACGGGCTCGAAGGCATGCTCGTGTAGAAACCTGCTGAGGGCCCGGAAGAAGAGCTCGTCGCCCAGGATGAAACGGAGCTGGTGCAGGATGCAGGCACCCTTGGGGTAGGTATGCGAGTCGAAGTTGTCGTGCGGTCGCTCGTAGCGGTTGAACACGATGGGCCGTACGTAGCGGGTGTGCGCTTCGCGCAGGTACTGGTTCTTCTTGCCCAGCAGGGCCCAGGCACCCTCGTCCG
>JASFTI010000352.1:0-4251 GCA_050053635.1 Gemmatimonadales bacterium | reverse complement strand
GCGGCCTCGACCAGCTCTTCCCTGCTCAGACAGCCGTAGTCCAACTTCTGGGCGGTCAGCTCGGCGAGTTCCCTGCCGCGCCCGAGAGTGCCTCTGGAAATACATATCACCTGCATCGTCATAGTCCTCGTTTCCCTGTCCGGTGAACCGGCTCGTGGGCGGCGCGCGCAGCGCTCTCATTCATGGGTCGCACAGCTACAAGGCTGGGAAGAATGATGATGAGAGGAGGGACCGCGAAGAAGGGAGACAGAGCCGGGAGGCGGAGCCCCCGGGTTAGAGCCTGGTGCAGCCGATCCACCGCTAGGACGCCGGCCAAGCAGGGCGGCGCTGGCCTGCTGAGACAGCGATAGCTTTTGACGATCAGCCGCTCGGGCCACGGCATCGATACTAGCATCGGCCAAAGACTGATGGTGGAGCTATCATAAGATGCTATTGGGCGAGGTTGCGGGCAACGAGGGGTAGCTCACGCGTCCCTGCAGCACCCGATACCGCTTAGATTAGAAGATTGGCCTGCGTATGCCCCGTAAGACCGTTCTTTAGGCTTGCGCCCGGATGAGCTAACGTTCTGGAAGAGGCGGCGGAGTGAACAGCGAAGAGCTCGACCTGGATCCGAACATGGTACGGCTTGTCGCCGTCCTCAATGAGTGCCCCGGCATCTACACGTTCTCGAGCTGCGGAGGACACGCGAGCCCGAGTCCGGGCCAGGCTCCGGAGGGCGAGTTCAACGTGTGCTTCAGCGTGGCGCCGTCTGGCGGCGGTTGGCGATCCCTAGAGGTCATCTTGTCGGCCTGCGGGGCGGAAGCGAAGATCGTCGCCTGGTGGGCCGCCGACGACCACCTTCCCGGAGCCGTCGCATTTCAGCTAGAGGGTCGGGGCGAAGCGACCCCAGATAGAATAGCCGACGCGATCGAGCAGGCTATCTCTCCAACCTGAGCTGGCGTCACCATCACCGCCGGAGATTGCGACGCGGCGCTGCTCGGGGCAGGAACCACGACCCCGGAGCTCGAGAGCAGCTGGCCCAGGGCCGGTCGCAACCGCTAGTAGGAACTGAAAAACCGCCAGACGACCCGACTGCCTATGATGTCCCTGCTGACCCTCCCGATGAGGAATCGGGGCAGATATTGTGATCCGCCCGGCCAGGTATGGCCGCCCCCTTGGATTTCGTAGAGCAGAACTTCGACATCGTCACGGCAGCCGCTGTAGACGTGCACCCGGACTCGCGTGCGGTCATCGGGATCGCGATCGGGTTTCCACGACACCGTCGCATCGCTATCGCAGCCGTTGTGGGATACCCAGAAGCGAACCAGCTCCGGCGTGCTCAGCATGCGCCCGAACCGCCGGCGGCCGAACCGCACCTCGTGACCGTGCCAGGGTACCAGGGGGTCTGCCGTACCGTTCACGATCAGCACCGGCATGGCTCGGGACGGGTCGCAGGTTTCGGGGACGTTCTCGGCCATCGACGCGATGACGGGTGCAATAGCGGTCACGCGATCGGCCAGCTGACAGCCCAACCGGTTCGCCATGAAGCCGCCGTTGGACAGCCCGGTCACATAGACGCGATCGCGGTCGACGGCGCCGTCGCTCACCAGCTCATCGATAAGCGCGGCTATGAAGCCCACGTCATCGATATCCTCCCGCTGTGAGCGATACCGCTCCACACCGCGCCCGTCGTTCCAAACGCGCTCGATACCGTTGGGATAGACGACGATGAAACCGTGCTCGTCGGCGATCCGGTTCATGCTGGTAAGGCGAGCGGTAGAGCTCGCTTCGCCACCGCCACCGTGCAGGACCAGCACCAGTGGATACGCCTTACCCTCCGCGTAGGAGGCTGGAAGGTGCACAACGTATGTCCGGTCCAGGCCATCGTGCCGCAGCGTCCGAACCGCGCCTGCCGGCGGACCGTGCCGAGCGATGCTCGCACAGCCGGCGGTGATACTCAGCAGCGCTGCGCCGGTCCATCCGATCCACGCGAGCCTGGTGAACATGGCAGGCTTTCTCTCCAGCTCGCTCAACCCTTCGGCACGATCTTACCGCAGAAGCTTTGGTCGGCGATCTTGCCAGCTCGCACGACGAAGCTGTCGGTGCCGATCTCGTAGACGTTGTCCGCGGTCTCCGCCTTCCACACGATGCAGGCACAGTCGCCTTCCACACCTTGCCGGAGCATCTCGAAGGACATCCCAGGCTCACCGAACTCTTCGAACATCTCGACGAATAGCCCGCGGATGGCGTCCAACCCCTTCAGCGGTCCGTTAGGAGTGAACAGCAGCGAGTCATCTGTGAAGTCCGCCATGATCTCGGCCGCTGCCCACGCCCGAGCTCGTCTTACGCGTCGCTCCCGCCCTCACCGCCGGGCGCACCACCGCTCGATTTCCGGGTCGAGAGCTTGAATGGAAGGTAGGCCGGGCACCAGGCCACACAGCTCGTGGCCAGGAACGCCACCGCCACGATGCCCAGCACGATCGCGACCAGCCCGCTGATCTGTTCAGTGAAGTAGAGCACGCCAATCGCGATGGCGATGAGCGTCCGGATACCGCGATCCAGCCACCCCATGTTCTTGCTCATACCGTCCTCGCAGCTGAGTCCGACTCGCATTGTGATTGACGGTCTAAGATCGCAACCAGCGAGCGGACCGGCAATCCTGTGCTCCAAGTCGGAGCACCGGCATTCGCGTTGGAGACGCCGCCAGGCGCCTTGATACGTAGCGCGGCGCGTTCCTGCGCGCGGTGTGAGTCTCCACCCGGGGACCTCCTGCTCCCAAAGCCGAGAACCAGTACTCACCAGCGCTGATGAGCGCTGATTTCGACGATTCCGCGCCGACTGTTGGACATCAGCGCTGACTGTGTTGGCACCACGTTTGAACCCCGTCTCGCCTCCGTGTCGAATAGCTCCCCAACGACACTGGACAGCCCCAATGTCGGGGGTCATACTTGGCAGTACAGAAATGAGATCCTACACACAAGCAAGGAAGCTGAGATGAATACGTTGAGACGATCATCCGGCGTGTTTGCCTTTCTTCTCCCGCTGGTTCTGTTACTCCTGGCGCCGACTGCGGTCTGTCATGCTCAGTCAGCTGACAGAGTATATCTCAATGGAAACATCTATACCGTTGACGAAGGCTTCACTACCGCTACCGCCCTTGCGGTAAGAGATGGTCGGTTCATCTACGTGGGCGATGATGCTGGAGCTCGGACTCATATTGCTCCCACCACTCTTGTGTTCGACCTGGATGGCAAGACGGTCATTCCCGGTCTGCACGATGCGCATGTCCACATCAGGTACGGAGAGCGAGAGCTCTATCCGCGAACGCCAGACATCCGCGCGGGACTCGGTGAGTGGGCTTCGGTGGAGCGGATGCAGGAGGTGATCAGGCACGCCCTGGCAACCGGCGAAGGCATGCGCCCTGGGCCCGAGCCACGCTGGGTGGTACTCAGGGGTTGGATGTCGGATGTGTGGGACCCGCCGGTTTTCCGCAAAGAACTGATTGATGCCGTCGCCCCGGACAATCCCGTGTTCATTTACCGGTACACACACGGCAGCGGCGCGAACAGCAAAGCTCTGGAACTAGCCGGTATCACACGGGACACCCCCGATCCGCCGGGGGGCCACATCAAGAAGGACGAGAATGGCGAGCCCACTGGCGAGTTCGTCGAACGGGCTCCGCCACAGCTCACCAGGCTGATCCCGGACCTGCCTCCTCTGACCGACTATGAGCGGAGCCGTAACCTCGTAGAAGGGACGCAGCTGGCTGTGGCCAGCGGACTCACCACGATCCACGGGGCCAGCAGGACGGGCTATGCGGAGGTTCAGAGACGGGTCAAGCTCTACGAGGTGGGTCTGCTAAGAATCAGAATCAACGAGATGGTCAGTGAGAGTGCGGCGCGCAGGCTGGGTGAGCCGCTGAACCTAAGGGACAAGTACTTCGTGCAATCCGTGAAAGCGTTTGCCGACGGAGCCTTGGGCTCGAGGGGCGCCCTGTTCCTGGAGGAGTACAGCGACTATCCGGGATACTTCGGCGAAGCGGGCATGAGCGAGGACGACATGGCGCAACTAGCCACCGAGCTGCTGCCACTGGGTTTCAACTTGAGGGTCCACGCCATCGGCGATGGTGGCAATCATGCCGCGATCAACGCCTTCGAGCAGGCTTTGCAGGCGACGGGGATCGACGGTAAGGATGCCCGTTTCGCTCTGGAGCATGCTCAGATGTTCACCCCGGACGACCTTCCCCGACTGGTCGAGCTGGGGATCGTCGCT
>JASFTI010000351.1:0-4254 GCA_050053635.1 Gemmatimonadales bacterium | reverse complement strand
TGCAGTCCCAGACAAATCCCGAAGAACGGAAGACCGTTCTCGCGCGCCCACCGGATGACCCGCACCATCCCCTCGACGCCCCGTACACCGAAGCCGCCAGGCACGAGCAGCGCATCGTAGTCGGCCAGCCGGGTAGCATCCTCGGGGCCGTTGAAATCCTCTGACGACAGCCAATCGGTCTTCACACGCACGTCGTTCGCTATGCCGCCGTGGATCAACGCCTGCTGGATCGACTTGTACGAGTCGACCAGGTCCGTGTACTTCCCGACGACCGCGATCCGGACGTCACCCTGCGTCGGCCGCTTCACACGCTCCACCAGAGCCCGCCAGGCCGTGAGGTCCGGTGCCGGGACGTCGAGGCCGAGCTTGTCGACCACCAGTTGGTCCAGGTTCTGAGCGTGGAAGACCAACGGCACCTCATAGATCGTATCGAGATCACACGCCTGAATGACCGCTTCGCTCTTTACGTTGCAGAAGAGCGCGATCTTGCGACGCAGATCCTCGCCCAGCTCGTGCTCGGCTCGGCAGATCAGGACGTCCGGCATGATCCCGATCTCCATCAGCTCCCGGACGGAGTGCTGCGTCGGTTTCGTCTTCAGCTCACCCGCCGCCGCCATGAAAGGTACGAGCGTCAAGTGGACGAACAGCGTGTTCTCACGGCCGGCGTCACTTCTCAGCTGCCTGATGGCCTCGAGGAACGGGAGCGACTCGATGTCACCGACGGTCCCGCCGATCTCCGTGATCACGACGTCGTAGTTCGGGGTCAGGCGGCGGACGGCGGACTTGATCTCATCGGTGATGTGCGGGATGACCTGGACCGTGGAGCCCAGATACTCGCCGCGCCGCTCTTTCGTGATGACGTCCCGGTAGATCCGGCCCGTCGTTACGTTGTTGGCCTGGGAAAGCGATTCCTCGATGAACCGCTCGTAGTGCCCCAGATCGAGGTCGGTCTCGGCACCGTCATCGGTGACGTATACTTCGCCGTGCTGAAACGGTGACAGCGTGCCCGGATCGACGTTGATGTAAGGGTCGAACTTCTGAATCGTGACCTTGAGCCCCCGCTCGACCAACAGTCGACCGAGCGAAGCGGCGGCGATCCCCTTCCCAAGAGAGGAGACGACGCCGCCGGTCACAAAGATCATCTTGGCAGGCCCAGACCTCTCACTCATGTAGGTTCTTCCCTCCCTCCCAGGATCTCCTCGGCTCGTAGCAGGTCAGCCTCTGTGTCGACGCCCGGGCCGCCGCCTCCCACGATGCCCACCCCGATCCGCAGGCCCGCCGCTAGCCAGCGCAGCTGCTCGAGCCCTTCCCTCTTCTCCAACGGGTGCGGGGGAAGCGTAGTCGCGCGCCGCAGCGCCGCTCGGGTGAAGCTGTATACCCCGACGTGGCGCAGCGGCAGCGCCCGCTCTGCGCTCATCAGAGGGGCGCTCCCGGTCCGATCGTGCGGGATCGGCGCCCGGCTGAAGTAGAGCGCACCACCCGCGTCATCCAAGACAACCTTCACGGTCGACGGGTCTTCCCACTCCTGGCTACTCGAGAGCGGGGCCGCCGCCGTTCCCACATCCCAACCCGTCTTCACCAGCTCGATCGCCGCTTCGGCTGCGCCGGCCGGCAGAAACGGCTCGTCACCCTGAAGGTTGACGATCCAACCGAAGTCCCGAAATTCCGCCAGCTCCGCGACTTCCGCCACCCGGTCGGTGCCCGAGGCGTGATCGGCCCGGGTCAAGACCGCTCGGCCCCCAAATCCCTCCACGGCGCTGACGAGCTCCGGGGCGTCAGCGGCGACGATCAGCCCATCCAGCGAATCGATAGCCGTCATGCGCCGCCAGACCCATTCGATCAGCGTGCGCCCCGCGATGGGGATCAGCGGCTTCCTCGGCAGTCTCGACGAGGCGAGGCGGGCGGGTATCACTCCCAACACGCCGCCGCCGGTCGGTGTCGACCGTCCCACAAGTGAAGAAGGGGCGCCGCTAAGCAATTTTCACGCCAACAATACTAACAACCCACTAAAAGGTTGTCAAAATTGACTATTAGCGACCAGAGGAGGTTCAGCGGAGGCGGTCGAGACCGATAGCCAGCACCGTCTCGAAGTCGTCGCTCGGCGCCGTGTACAACGCGGCGGCCACAGGTCCCAACGAGATCCCCACCCCCAGATTATGAACGGTGGCCGGCCGCCCGCCCCCTTCCATCCAGGCGTTCCCGGCCGTGTACTGCAGCCACGGCACCAGCTCCCAGCGCATCCCGACCCGGCGGTCCAGCGGCATCCTCAGGGTGGCCGCCCCCCACCACATGTTGTCCCCCTGTCTCTCCACAGGTCTGAGGCTGGGCAGCGTGCCCCAACCGCCCAGCGCCCGCCAGCGCTGGACCGGGGCTCCCGAGGAAGTCGGCACCTGGCCACGCCCCTCGAGTACCAGGGCGCTCCGACCCCAGGCGGCCACCTCGGCCACCACGGCCGCGCCGAAAACGGTGAACGAGAGATCGCCCGCCACGTCGGCGTCGGCGTGCTCGATGCTCAGCTCCACTTCGCCCGGCACGACGGACGCCAGAAACTCGGCCACGCTCACCAGCCTGAGGCTGGCGGCATCGCCTGCGCCGACCGGCGTGTTCGGCCGGAATCCGCCTCGCACCTCGAAGATCGAGAATACATCCCGCTTCTCCAGCGTGCGCGCACGCTCCCAGCCGATGACGAGATCATTCGTCCACAGGACCCGCGAACCGAAGCTCAATCGAAGATCCCCCTCGACGAAGCGTGCGTCGTAGTAGTTCCGCGTATCCACGCCAGCGACCACCGCATAGAACGAGTTCTCGACGGCTCCGTTGATCCAATCATCGTTCGAGCGTACCGTCCGGCCCCCCCTCAGAACGAAGGCGTGACGCCCGAACCGCCAGCTCAATTCCAGATCGCCGTCGAACTGCTCACGCACGCTCCGATAGCGGACCCGTGCCCGAACATCCGGCATCCACAGCGCCGGCCCTCCCTCCAGATCCAGGCCCCACGGCAATGTCAGCGCATTCACCCGGTCGTACTCCGGTAACAGGATGCCGTAAAGCCCCGGCAGACGTACACTCACACCACCGCCCGGTGCCGTAACCACGTACACCCCCGCCTCTCCCTCCTCGACCACGTAGCGGTACCGGGAGGCGTCGATCGGCGGCGACCCCAGCTCCGCCAACGATGATCCGTAGAAACCACCACCCAGAACCGCCACCCTACCATCTATCCGACCACCGGGCCGGGCGAATACGTCGCTCTGTATTCCCACCAGATCGCCCTCGATTCGCCCCTCCAACCGCAGCGTCGCCCCGATCACTATCACGTCCGATGCGATCACTTCCGTCGCCGCCAGCACGGTGTCCCGCGTCAGAACACGGTAGCTGCCCCGCGACAGCACCTCGCGCAGCGCCTCCTCGGCCCGCGGCTCGCCCCGCGTTCCGCGCCGCAACTCGACCGTCTGGGCGACCGCCTCGCCCACGCCGCTCAGCCCCAGCGCCAGCGCGAAGACGCCGGCCAGGATCCGGGTCAGGTAGACGGTATTATCTATTTTTCCCATAACGACTTAGTGCGCTTTCCTCCAGCGTTCTCTATGCGCGGGGGTGGTAACGCCGATGCACCTCTCTCAAGTAGCTGCGGTCCAGATGCGTGTAGATCTGGGTGGTCGAGATGTCGGCGTGACCCAGCATCTCCTGCACCGCTGCGATGTCGGCGCCGCCCTCCAGGAGATGCGTAGCGAATGTATGCCGCAAAGTGTGCGGCGTCACGCGCGTCTGGATCCCCGCGCCGCTGACCTGGCGTCGGACGATGTCCCAAGCCCCTTTGCGGGTGAGCGAGCGACCCCGGCGACTGAGGAACAGGGTGGCAACGGAGGCACAGCCGGCGGCTTGGGCCAGCGCCGGGCGTGACTCGCGGAGATAGACGAGCAACGCCTCCAGGGCCGCCCCCCCGAACGGAATGATCCGCTCCTTCGAGCCTTTCCCACGCACCTTGACCAGGCGCTCCTCGAGGTCGACGTCACGAACCCGCAGTGTCACCAGCTCGGAGATGCGCAGTCCGGTGGCGTACATGAGCTCGAGGATCGCCCAATCGCGAAGGCGCAGTGGATCGTCGGTCTCGGGAACCTCGAGTAATCGCTCGATCTCGGCCTGGTTGAGCACGGTGGGCAGGGCGCGGCCGACCTTGGGTCCGTCCAGTAGCTCGCAAGGATCCGAGTCGATGACATCCAGGGTCTGCAGAAAGCCGAAGTAGCTCCTGAGCGC
>JASFTI010000350.1:0-4279 GCA_050053635.1 Gemmatimonadales bacterium | reverse complement strand
CCCTGTAGCGGCGCCTCAGTGGTTTCCTCTCGACGGGCCAGGGGATCAGAGCCAGGTCGTCGGCGCGGATGAGGCCGTCGTTGGCCCGCATATCGGCGTCGATCTGCGCCGCGATCTCGCCCTGATAGAACGCTTCCGCCCCGTTCCGTGCTACGAGCTCCAAAACGCTCGCCAGCTCCGGCTGCTTGAACACCTCGCCCGGGGAATACGGTTCCGTACCGTTCTTCAGGAAATAGCGGGCGCCGGACCGGGAGCCAACCGAGAGGAGTTTGTCGAGCTCGCGTACCTGGAGCGCGTGCTGAAGTTCCGTAATCTGGTAGCCTTGTTTGGCGAACCTGACCGCCGGCTCGACCAGGGTGGGCCAGTCGAGCTTCCCGTAGACGCGATGCAGCCACCCATAGGTTGCTAAAGTGCTTGGCACGGTGGCGGCGCGGTAGCCGATCCGGCGGTGCCGCTTCTTTACCCGCGAGCGGTGGGCCAGCGAAGGGACTCGACTCGAGCCGTCGATTGCTATCGTCTTGCCGTCAAAATAGACCAGCCCGGTCGACTGTCCGCCCAGGCCGCTGCCCTGCGGCTCACAAACGCCCAGCGCCAGCCCCACCGCGCACGCGGCATCGATGGCGTTGCCGCCTTGGGCGAGGATCTCGACGCCGGCCGCCGTCGCCTCGGGGAACGCCGAGGAGACGGCACCGCCCGATCCGGCGGCGCACTTGCCGTCGCACGTAGGCTGGAAAGACTCCTCGACGGATCTGGCCTTCATGAGTCGGCCGAACCGCGGCAATGCCGAATCGTCAGGGCGAGCAGCGCGGCGTGGTCCACCAGCGAGCCGCGCAGCACGTACTCCCCCTCCGTGCGCTCGCCGCCCCCAATGGGGCCCATGGCGTCGATCTTTGGCACCGTCGCCGGCGCGAAGCAAAGGTCGGAGGAGTGCCAGCGGTGCGCGGCCGACACTGCTGTGTGGAGCCGCTTAGCGATCCTGGCGATCTCCTCGAAAAACTTCTCGTTCTCCGGGGTACGCTGCATCGGAGGCCGCCGCAGGCGTCCGCCCACTTGAAGCCGCAGACCGCGTGACGAGCGCTGCTTGGCCAAATCACGTATTCGGTCGTGAAGCGTCGCGCCGTCCTCCGGCCGGTTGAATCGCACGGTCACGATCGCTTCCGCCTTGTCGGGCAGTCGTCCGAACGGAGCTTCGACATTGATCCGGCGGACGCTCACGTGGACGCCCGCCTCTGGGTCAGAGAGCTTCTGCAGCGCCTGCAATCGTCTGAACAGGTGACCGATGACGTGGGCGGCCGACGCCGTTTGCTTACGCTTGCCGTAGACCGTTTCCAGCCGATAGGTGGCGCGGCCGGCTCGCGACAGGACCAGCTCGCCACCTGGGCCGGCCGCCTTGAGCCCGATCAAGTGGCGCGCGCGGTGCGCGTGGAGCTCGACGAGCTCACGGCCTTGGACGCCGTCCAGGGTATCGTCGCTGGTAAGCAGGAACCCACACTTCACCCGTCGCAGCACGCGCGCGTAGCGTAGTGCCCGCAGCGCGGCGAGCGCCACGGCAATACCGCCCTTGCTCTCCGCGATTCCGGTGCCGTAAAGCTTCTTCGCCTCTTGCCGAAACGGCACGTAGGAGCGCTCCAGGATGAACGAGTCGAGATGGCTCAACAGGAGGACATCATCCTCGTCACCCTCGTGGTTCGAGAAGTAGAGGACGTTCCCGGTCTGCACCTGCGGATACACCTTGACGGTGAACCCGAGTTGCCTCAGCTGCGCGATCAGCCACTCGCCGAACGCATTGACGTGGTCCACGTCCGACGCCGGCGTGCGCATCCCGACCATCTTTTCCAGCAGCTCCTCGATCGGCACCGCTTGGCTGCGCAAGTACGAGCGGACCTTGACCGACAACTTCTCCGACTTCGCCGCCGGCTCGGCCGCTGCCTGCGTCTGTGACAGGTATTCCTGCCCGAAGTAGCGGACAGCCGCCACTTCCAGGATCCGGTTGATCAGTTCGTCGTAGCTGTAGCCGGCGACCTCGGCGGCGTGCACGTAGGTCCCGGTCAGTCCCAGGCTGGCCATCGAGTTTATCTCGAGGATATAGGGATTGCCCGCCTCGTCCATGCGCAGGTCGACGCGGGCAAAGTCGTAGAGGTCCAGCGAGTTGAAGGCCCGTTTCACCAGAGCCCGCAACTCGGCCGCCTTTTCGGGCGGCAGCTCGGCCGGGCAGATCTTGCCCAGCGGTTTCCGGAGCTTGTCCTGCGCCGTCTGAATCGCGGTGGGGTCGCCTTCGAAATCTATCTCGACGATCGGGAAGACCTCGGGGTCGATGTTGCCGAGCATTCCGATGGCGAACTCGCGCCCGGGGATGAATTGCTCGACCAGCACGTGCTGCTGGAACTCCGAGATCAGGTCGGCCACAGCCGCTCGCAGTGCGGCCTCGTCGTCCACGACCTGGATGCCGTAGGACACGGCCTCCATCTTGGGCTTCACGATCGCCGGATAGGCCAGGTCATCGAACGCCTCGTCGGCTGACGCGAAGTTCCAGAAGCGAGGTGTCGGCAGGCCGGCGTTCCGGAACACGATCTTGGCGATCACCTTATCGAGTGCCAGGCCGTGAGCCATCGGGCTAGAGCCCACGTAGGGGACACCCAACATCTCCAGCATGGCCGGAAGGTGGGTGTAGCGGCTCACACCCTGGATCCCGTACGCCATGTTGAACACCATGCCGGGCCGCTCGCCCTCGATCACCCGGGGCATGAAATCCTGGAGCTGCTCGACGATGTGCATGTTGCCGTCGATCACGCGGACGCTGTGACCGCCCTTCTCGAGGGCCGCGGCAACGCGTTCGACCGTCCGCGGATTGTAACGTTCCCGGTTCTGCGGGCCAAATACGTTGATCACGCCCGCCCGGTCTCGATTGTGTACGACGGCAACCTTCATCAGGGATCACCCCCGGCAATGTTACACTTACCCGTAATATTATCGGAACGTCTACCTAGAAGAAGAAGAACGCCGCCGCGAGTATGCCGTAGACCGCCAGCAGTTGGGCGCCCTCCAGCCAGTTCGACTCACCGTCCAGCGAGATCACCGTGACCACCCCGACGCCCAGCGCCACAGCCGCGACCTCGAAAGCGGTGAACGCCAGGTCCATCGGCGAGCCGAACAGCAGGGATACGAAGACGAGAAGCGGGGCGACGAACAGGGCGACCTGAGTGCTGGAACCCACCGCCACGGCGAACGACAGGTCCATCTTGTTCTTCGCCGCCATCATCACGGCAGCGCCGTGTTCCGCCGCGTTACCCACGATCGGGATGATGATGACGCCCAGGAAGAACTCGCTGACCCCGAGTGCCACGATCGTCTCTTCGGTGACGCCCACGAGGATCTCCGACAGCCAGGCGACCAGAACCGTGGCCAAGACCAGCATGAAGACGGCGCGCCGCAGCGACCAGGTCGGCGGCTCGTGCTCCACCTCGGGACGGAACATCTTCCGATGCGTCTTCAGCGAGAACAGCAGGCTGAGCATATAGACGGCCATCAGCACTACGGCCACCGTCTCCGACAGGTGCGCCAGCACCGCCGCGTCACCACGCGGGTGGGTGAAGTCGAACAGCGCCGGCACGACGAGCCCCACCGTTGCCAGCGCCAGCAGTGCGACGTTCATCCCCGCCGCCTGCCGGTTAAAACTCTGCGTCTGGTGTCGCAGGCCGCCCACCAGGAGCGAGAGCCCCAGGATGAGCAACAGGTTGCCGATGATCGAGCCGGTCAGCGAGGCCTTGACCAGGTCGATCAGGCCCGCCTTCAAGGCGAAGATCCCGATGATCAGCTCGGCCGCGTTGCCCAGCGTCGCGTTCATCAGGCCGCCGAAGGTCGGACCGGTGCGCGCCGCCAGCTCCTCCGTCGCCAGCCCCATCAGGCTCGCCAGCGGCAGGATCGCCAGCGCACTGGCCAGGAAGACCAGCGCCGGCGGTGCGTGCCCGATGTCGAGGACGACCGCTAGCGGCACCAGCAGCACGGGCATGAGGTGGAAGAATCGCATGACGGCACGATATACTCGGCCAGCGCCCGGTTCAAGTGAGTCGCTGGCGCCGTGTCGCGCCGACACGAGAAACCGCGTCCTTGCTACACAGCGGCCGACGAAGACGTAGGCTGGCCTTCATCTTCGCCGAGTAATCCGGCCGGAATCGGCGAGTTCGCCCCGGCACGATGCGTGCTCTTCAAAATGGCGGAACTGGTGTGTTTTGGGCGGATAATTGAACTTTGTGGAAACAGTTCTCGTTCGCTATACTGG
>JASFTI010000349.1:0-4315 GCA_050053635.1 Gemmatimonadales bacterium | reverse complement strand
GTCGTCATCAGGCCCGCCGCGTGCGCGCCGCGAATGAAGGCGGCGCCCAACCGCGCGACCAGTTCGGGGTCCTCGCCGAAGGAGCGCGTGTTGATGATCGGGTTGTCCGGGTTGCTGTTCACATCCAGCACGGGCCCGAAGTTCAGGTGCACCCCCACGGCCCGTCCCTCGAGACCCGTTATCCTGCCCAGCTCGTAGGCGATGCGCTCGTCGCCGACGGCGCCGAACGCCATCAGCGGCGGGAACATCGTGCCGCCGCCCAGCGACAGCAGATAGGGGAGCGCATAGATGCCGCCTAGCCTCGTACCCGGCCCATACTCGAAGTCGGAGGCGACGAGCAGCGGTACGGGCGCCAGCCGTTGCAAAGCGTTCAGCTTCGCTACGAACGCGTGTGGGGTCCCCACCGAGACCACCACACCGCCCAGCCCTTCCTCGACCACCAGACCGGTCAGCTCTTCGAATTCGGGACTGCTCCTGGATACGTAGTTGCCCAGGGTCCAGACGACGATCAGCTGGCCGACCTTCTCGCGCAGCGTCAGCGAGGCCAGCGTGCCGTCGACCCAACTCCTGGCGTCGGCCTCGAGCGGGGTACCGGGGCCGGGGACGGAAGGTCCCAACGGGCGGGCCGTCGGCTTCGGACCGCAGGTCGCGAGGACCGCGGTCAAGCCAAGGCAACCGATGAACAGTATTCGCTTGGTCATGGAGAGTGGGCCGAGCTTCGGGCGTTGACCTGGTCCCCATCCGGGGGAACGTTTACGATACGATCCTCGCGGCCAATAGACTGCCCGACGCCGAACCGTGCAACCTGGACAGCTCATGACCAGACAACTGTTGCGCCTGATCTCGATCGTTATGGCGGGCCTCGCGGCATGTACCCAGCCCGGACCCGATGAGCGTGTCGTGCGACCGGGAAACGAAGTTCTGATGAGCGACTCGAGCCATCTGGTCGCCGGCCGCAGCGTCGGCCTGATAACCAACCACACCGGCCTGACGCGCGACCAGACGCACGCGGTCGATCTCTTGCGCAGCCAGGGCGTAGAGGTCGTCGCGCTGTTCGCGCCGGAGCACGGGATCCGTGGCACGGTAGCGGAACCGGCGAGCGGCGGTACGGGCGACCAGACCGCCTGGGTCGCCAGCGGAGTCGACGAGGTTACCGGCCTGCCGGTGCGCTCGCTCTACGGCGAGCTCTTGAAGCCGACGCCCGAGATGCTGGCGGATATCGAGGTGCTGCTCTTCGACATCCAGGACATCGGCGCTCGCTTCTACACCTACGTCTCGACCATGGCGCTGGCCATGCAGGCCGCGGCCGAGAACGGCATACCCTTCGTCGTGCTCGACCGCCCCAATCCCATCGGCGGCGCCCTGGTCCAGGGGAACGTTTTGGAGCCCGAGCATTCTTCGTTCGTCGGACTCTACCCGGTTCCCATGCGGCACGGCATGACCGCCGGCGAGCTGGCCCGCATGATCAACGACCACTTCGAGGTCGGTGCGCAACTACACGTCGTACCTGCCGCGGAGTGGGAACGGGCCGCCTGGTTCGACCAGACCGGGCTCCCCTGGGTGAATCCGTCGCCCAACATGCCGTCGTTGGAGAGCGCCACACACTACCCGGGCACCTGCCTGTTCGAGGGTACGAGCCTGTCGGTGGGGCGCGGCACGCCGCTCGCATTTCAGCAGGTCGGCGCGCCGTGGCTGGACGGCGCGGCGCTGGCCGAGCGCCTCAACGCCTATCAGTTGCCCGGCGTACGCTTCGAGGCTGTGACCTTTACCCCCAATGCGCCTCACGACCGCAAGTACGACGGCGAGCTCGTGCACGGCGTTCGATTCATCGCTACGGATAGAAGCGTGTATGATCCGACGCTGGCCGCTGTGGCGGCGCTCATCGAGGCCCGACGCCTCGCCGGTGAGCGCTGGGAATGGAAGGTCGCACACTTCGACCGGCTGGCCGGCACGACGCGCCTGCGCGAACGGATAGAGGCGGGCGCGCAGCTAGCCGACGTGACCAGCGACTGGCCCGCTCAGCTGGCCGCGTTCAACGAGATACGCGCCCGCTATCTCCTGTACTAGACCAGTGTTCGGCCACAGTGGGAGTGAGGTGTGATTGGGGTCGGCCGGGGGACCCTCGCAGCGGACATTTGGAGCGCCCCGGCCCGTCCTCGATCGCGGCCCGGCGCCGCGCGACATGAAGCGAGAGGATTCCCCGGCCGACCCCAGCGTCCTCTAGTCAAGCGTCAGCATCACTGTGGCCGAACACTAGTAGAGACAGCGCGGTCCCCCACTTGACTCTCACTTGACCGCGACCATTCAGCGTGTGAGCTGATAGCTCGTCGCTGAAGGCACACCGGGCAACGCACTCATCTGGGAGGTCCACCATGAAAGCGTTGCGAGAATCGATCGCGGGGCGGCTACTGATCCTGCTGGTCCTAGCGGCCTGGCTGTCGGCATGTAGGACGTGGAAGGCCGCGAGCCAACCTACACAGGCGCTGGTCGAACGGGCGGAGCCGCCCACCCACATACGAGTGACGCGCGCCGACGACAGCCAGTGGGAGCTCTACAACCCCTGGATCGCCGACGACACCCTGTTCGGCTACTACTCTGAGCCTGAGCCGTGGGCGAACCTCGACGCGCTGGCGAAGATCGCGATCCCCGTGGAAGACGTGAAGACGGTCGAGCTCAGGAAGACCGATGTGGCGGGGACAGTCCTGGTCTTAGCCGTTCTCGGCGGGCTCACCGCGCTCGTCGCCGAGGCTGTCAAAGAAGAACCTCCGCCACCGCCGAAGGAGGATCTGGTCTCCTGCCCACTCGTTTACAGTTTCGATGGTGAAGACTGGCGGCTCGATTCGGGCACGTTCGCTGGCGCGATCCTGCCGGGGCTGGCGCGGACGGACGTCGACAACCTCGAGTTCGCCCGGACGGTACAAGGACGGCTGATGCTGAAGCTCGCCAACGAGCTGGCCGAGACCGACTACGTCGACGCCATATCCGTGCTCGCCGTCGACCACGCCCCGGGCCTGCAGGTCGCACCCGACCACTCCGGTCGCCTGCACAGCTACGCCGAGCTCGTCCGGCCGGCGCGCGCCCACGACGATCGCGGCCGTGATGCACTACCGCGCGTCGTGGAGGCGGATGGCTGGAACTGGGAATCGGCACCGGCCGTGCGAGATACGAGCCGCGCCGCCGACCTGCTGGATGGGCTCGAGATCGTATTCCCGAGGCCGGCGGAAGCGCGAACCGCCAAGCTGCTGGTCGATGGGAGCGACTCGCCATGGGCCCCCCACCTGATGAAGACGTACATGGCCTTGCACGGGCAGCAACTGAGCGCCTGGCACCTTTCGATGCGCGCCGACCCCGAGCGGGCCCGGCGCCTCGGCGCCAAGATGGCCCGCGAAGGGTTTCTGCGCGTGGCGCTGTGGACGGGCGATGATTGGCTGCCGCAGGGCATCATTTGGGGCGTCGGCCCGGAGGCCCCCAAGCGGCAGGCCCTGCCGCTCGACCTCACCCAGGTGCCCGGCGCGCTCGTCCGCGTTCGCCTCGAGTCGATACCCTCGCTCTGGCTGATCGACCAGGTCGCCATCGACTACTCGGACGACCAGCCGCTCGAGGTCCGCGAGCTCTACGCCGAGACGGCGGTCGACGCGTCCGGCCGCGACGTACGCGCGCCGCTGAGCGCGGTCGACCGCGATCACTACGTCCTCGAGCCGGGCGACTTCGCCGAGCTCGCCTTCCGCGTTCCGCCCACGCAGGAGGGCGCGGCGCGCAGCTACCTGGTGCGAACCACCGGTTGGTACCGCGTCCACGCCCCCGAGATCGGCGAGCCGGACGTCGCCACGCTGGATTGGCTCGAGCGCCAGCCCGGCTCCATCGCGCGCTTCAGCGTCATCCTGATGAATGAGGCCCTCAGAACGCTGGCTCAGCACGCCCCGCGATGATGATGCCGAGGGGCGCCGCAGGCCGGCGCCCCTCGAGTATTCAACTCAGAAGCGCGGCTCTTCCAGCCAGCGCGCCAGCCAGTCCTGCACCGTATCGTGCCACTGGACGCTGTTGGCCGGGCTCAGCACCCAGTGGTTCTCGTCCGGGTAGTAAAGGAACCGACTCGGAACACCCTTCCGCTGCAGCGCGGTGAACGCGCCGATACCCTGCTCGAGCGGCACACGGTAGTCGAGCGCGCCGTGGATCACGAGCATCGGCGTCACCCAGTTCTCGACGAAACGCGCCGGATTGTGCTTCTCGTAGCCCTCGGGGTTCGCCCAGTAGGGTCCGCCGTGCTCCCATTCGGGGAACCACAGCTCTTCCGTCGCATAGTACATCATCCGCT
>JASFTI010000348.1:0-4321 GCA_050053635.1 Gemmatimonadales bacterium | reverse complement strand
GGAGATCTTTTTCGACGTGGCGGGCCGCTTATGGGTCGAGATCTATACGCCCGGGGGTTTCGCCTTCGAGGTCTTCGACGGGGAAGGACGTCTGATCGCCAGACTTCCTGGGCTCGAGCGTGACATCCGCGTAGCGCCCTATGCGCGTGGTGGCCGGCTGCTGCTGGTGACGGAGGAGAGCAGTGGAGCTCAGCAAGTGCGCGCTCTGCAAGTACACGCCGAGGTTGGAGGGTGACCTTGCGAGCCGTGACGTAATTGGTGTAGATACCGCATGAGCCTGCTCCATCTCTACCGGGCGCCCGGGCTCTCCGAGGCGCGGCGGACCGCGCTCCTCGAGATGGCTCGGCAGCGCCTCTCCCCCGATATCCAGACGATCGATAGCGAATACTGCTTCAACATTGACGCCGCCGATGAGCTGACGGTCGGCGAGTACCGGACGCTCGCCTGGCTGCTAAGCGAGACCTTCGAGCCGCAGCGGTTCGGCGGTGACAGCTTCCTGCGGAGGGACGCCGGGGTCGTGCTGGAAGTGGGCCCGCGGATGAACTTCAGCACCGCCTGGTCGACCAACGCCGTCTCGGTCTGCCACGCCTGCGGTCTGACAAAGATCCGGCGGATCGAGCGGTCGCGGCGCTACCTGCTGAAGGGGATCTCTAAGCTCAGCGACGAGGCGGCGTGGACCTTCCTGTCGCAGGTCCACGACCGGATGACCGAGACCCCGTATCCGGAGCCGTTGCGTAGCTTCGAGAGCGGGGTGAGGCCGGAGCCGGTGCAGGAGATCCCGGTGATGGAGGAGGGGCGGGCGGCGCTCGAGCGGGCCAACCGAGAGATGGGGCTCGCCTTCGACGACTGGGACCTGGAGTACTACACCGACCTGTTCGTCAACCAGATGGGCCGCAATCCGACGAACGTCGAGTGCTTCGACATCGCGCAGTCGAACAGCGAGCACTCGCGGCACTGGTTCTTCAAGGGCCGGCTGGTCATCGACGGGCAGCCGATCGCGGCCAAGCATCTCATCGCGCTGATCAAGGGGCCGCTGGAGGCGAACCCGAACAACAGCGTCATCGCCTTCAAGGACAACTCGAGCGCGATTCGCGGCTACCCGATCCGGACTATTATACCGTCGCGGCCCGGCGAGCCGTCGGCGTTCACCGCCGCCGCTCTCGACTACCACATCATCTTCACCGCCGAGACCCACAACTTCCCGTCCGGTGTCGCGCCCTTCCCGGGCGCCGAGACGGGGACCGGCGGTCGCATCAGAGATGTGCACGCCACCGGCCAGGGCTCGCTCTACGTCGCCGGTACCGCCGCCTACTGCGTCGGCAACCTGCGGATCCCGGGCTACGAGCTGCCCTGGGAGAACCCGGACTTCGCTTATCCCGGCAACCTGGCGTCGCCGCTCGAGATCGAGATCGAGGCGTCGAACGGCGCCTCGGACTACGGCAACAAATTCGGCGAGCCGGTGATCCAGGGGTACACGCGCTCGTTCGGCATGCGGCTGCCCAACGGCGAGCGCCGCGAGTGGCTGAAGCCGATCATGTTCACCGGAGGCATCGGCCAGATGGACGCGCGGCACGTCGAGAAGGGCGGTCCCGAGAAAGAGATGTGGGTCGTCAAGATCGGCGGCCCGGCCTACCGGATCGGCATGGGCGGCGGCGCCGCGTCCAGCATGGTGCAGGGCGAGAACGTCGAGGAACTCGACTTCAACGCGGTTCAGCGCGGCGACGCCGAGATGGAGCAGAAGGTGAACCGGGTGATCCGCGCCTGCGTCGAGCTGGGCGATCGCAACCCCATCGTCAGCATCCACGATCAAGGCGCTGGCGGTAACTGTAACGTATTGAAGGAGATAGTCGAGCCGGCGGGCGCGCGGATCGAGATCCGCGAGATCCCACTGGGCGATGAGACGCTCTCGGTGGTGGAGATCTGGGGCGCCGAGTACCAGGAGAATGATGCCCTGCTGCTGCGGCCCGAACATGCCGACCTCTTCCGTGCCTTCTGCGAGCGGGAGAAGGTGACCTACGCGTTCGTCGGGCGTATCACCGGGGACGGGAAGATCGTGGTCTACGACCAGGCGGACGACTCGAAGCCAGTCGATCTCGATCTGGATGCGGTGCTCGGTGACATGCCGCAAAAGACATTCGAGTTCGAGCGGGTTCCGCCGCAGCTCGAGCCACTGCAGCTGCCCGACGGGCTGAGCGTGAGGGCCGCCCTCGATCGAGTTTTGCGCCTGCTGTCGGTGGGGTCGAAGCGCTTCCTCACCACCAAGGTTGACCGGAGCGTTACGGGCCTCATCGCGAGGCAGCAGTGCGCCGGTCCGCTGCAGCTGACGGTCGCCGACGTCGCCGTCATCGCGCAGAGCCATCTGGGCACGAGCGGCGCCGCCACCGCCATCGGCGAACAGCCGGTCAAGGGCTTCCTGGACATGGGGGCGATGGCGCGACTCAGCGTCGGTGAAGCGCTGACCAACCTGGTCTGGGCACCGGTGAGCGCGCTGGAGGACGTTCGCTGTTCGGGCAACTGGATGTGGGCGGCGAAGCTGCCGGGCGAAGGTGCGGCGCTACACGATGCGGCGGCCGCGATGAGCGAGATGATGAAAGAGCTCGGCATCGCCGTCGACGGCGGCAAGGACAGCATCTCGATGGCGGCGCACGCCCCCGGCGCGTCGGGTGCCGACGAGACGGTGAAGGCGCCCGGTGAGCTGGTCATCTCGGCCTATGTGACTTGTCCCGACATCACGAAGACGGTGACGCCGGATCTCAAGCTGCCGGGGGAAGGACGCCTGTTGTACGTCGATCTGGGTGGCGGGGCTCACCGGCTGGGTGGCTCATCGCTGGCCCACGTCTACGATCAGATCGGCGACGCGTCGCCTGATGTTGAGGACGTCGCTCTGCTGAAGCGAACCTTCAACGGCGTGCAGGAGTTGATCACGGCCGGAAAGATCTCCGCTGGCCACGATCGCAGCGACGGCGGACTGATCACGACGATCCTGGAGATGGCGTTCGCGGGCAACCACGGCGTAGAGATCGAGCTGGAAGACTCGAGCGACGCCGGTCCGATCCCGTTTCTGTTCTCCGAGGCGCTGGGGCTAGTTCTCGAGGTGAGCGCTGCCGATGAAGCCGATGTTCTTGAGACGTTCCGTCGCTTGGATGTTCCGTGTGTCGCGATCGGCACGACGCGCGCCGATGCGGCTGTGGTAGTGCGCTACAACGGCCGGGAGGTTCTGAGCGACGACGTTCGCGACCTGCGTGACGTTTGGGAGGAGACGAGCTTCCAGCTCGATCGGTTGCAGGCCAACCCGGAGTGCGTCGAACAAGAGCGGTCGGGTCTGCGCGAGCGGACGGGTCCCAAGTTCAACGTGCCGTTCACCCCGCAGCCGACGCCGGCGGCGATTTTGGAGAGCGGGGACAAGAATCCCGTCGCTATCCTGCGGGAGGAGGGGAGCAACGGCGATCGCGAGATGGCGTCGGCGTTTTACGCGTCAGGCTTCGAGCCCTGGGACGTAGTGATGTCGGACCTGCTGGCCGGTCGTGTCGACCTACGGCGCTTCCGTGGCGTCGTCGGCGTCGGCGGCTTCAGCTACGCCGACGTCCTCGATTCGGCGAAAGGTTGGGCCGGCGTCATCCGGTTCAACGAGGGGCTCTGGAAGCAGTTCGAGGAATTCTACCAGCGGCCAGACACCTTCAGCCTCGGCATCTGTAACGGCTGCCAGTTGCTGGCGCTTCTGGGCTGGGTGCCGTGGCAAGGGATCCCCGACGAGCAGCAGCCGCGGTTCATCCAAAACGCTTCCGGCCGCTTCGAGTCGCGGTTCGTGGCGCTCAAGGTCCAGAAGAGCCCGGCGATCATGCTGCGGGGAATGGAAGGTGCGACGCTGGGCGTCTGGGTCGCGCACGGCGAAGGGCGCGCGTTCTTCCCCGATGAGTCGGTCCTGGAACGCGTCTTGGAGGAAGGGCTGGCCCCGGTCCGCTTTGTCGACGACGACGATCGTGTCACCGAAGCGTACCCGTTCAACCCCAACGGATCACCCCACGGTATCGCCGGCCTCACCTCGCCGGATGGCCGGCACCTGGTGATGATGCCGCACCCCGAGCGCGCCTTCCTCAAGTGGCAGTGGGGGTGGATGCCCGAGGAGCTGAAGCGCGGGCTCGAGGCCTCGCCCTGGCTGAAGATGTTTCAGAATGCCAGGGAGTGGGCGGAGTCCGTGGCCGGTGGACGGTAGCCGGTGGCCGGTGAAGTCTACTCATAGCGCAGGGCTTCCATCGGGTCGACGCTGGCGGCGCGCCTGGCGGGCAGGTAGCAGGCGGGTAGCGCGACGGCGAAGATGAAC
>JASFTI010000347.1:0-4322 GCA_050053635.1 Gemmatimonadales bacterium | reverse complement strand
CCGGAGGGCCTGATCCGTGGCCCGTCGCTCGGACACACCCATCATGGCACAAAGATACCCCCTGAGCTCCTCTCGCTCGTCAACTAGCGGGACTACTCGTACGGACACCAGGCGGAAACTTCCATCTACGCCCCGGATGCGAAGTTCGTCGGCGAGCTCCCTGAGCTTGCTCGAGGGTGTCTCCAAACGCTCGAGAATGCTATCTCGGTCGTGATGGTGGAGTGCCTGCAGCCAGCCGCTTCCCGCTGCCTGGTCGGAAGTCAGTCCGGTTATTTGGCGCAAGCGCCGATTCACGTATAGACAGCGCTTCTCCGTGTCTGTCAGAACGACTCCCGCCGGAAGTGCTTCTAACAGCGTTTGGGGTTCGTATCCTGGAATCGTGGGTGCGGTCTGATCGTCCTGCATGGGACCCCAGTTTGCCCTGGTCGTCAGTGGTCCAGGGGTGCCACGAGGGCTTTGCTCGCGCTCCAGCTCCAACACGGCGTCACAGAAGAATAATGTGCGTCCGGCGTGCAGTCAGCTAGGGGGATAGCGCTGCCCGGGTAGCGAATCGGTCGTGCCTATACGCGCAAACCGAGATCTCCCTAAGCGGAATTTCGAATTACGCGGCTGACAAGGCTGACCTAAACTGCTTGCGCACAAGCTGAGATCCGTACCGTCTGACCGTTGAGAGGGCGACGGGCGGTAGAGTCCGGCGATGGAGGAGATATCAAGACGGAGTTTTCTGCGAAAGGCAGGTGACGCGACGGTCGCGTTGGCGCTGGGCGCTGTGTGTGGCAAGGCGACCGCTGCCGCCGGGGAACCCCACAGCCTCGAAGAGCTCGAGGAGCGGGCGGCGGGGCATATCGGGATGCTGTTCGACTCCACGCTCTGTATCAGTTGTCGCTCCTGCGAAATCGCCTGTTCGGCCGAGTACCAACTGAAACGTAACGCTGACGAGATCTTCGAGGGTTGCCCGAGCGAAGATGCTCGGGGCCTTCGGCCAATTGCGATGTATGTGCGACTCGGCGATGCATTTGTGCAAGGTGTGGGCTGGCACGCGATCTCGTTTTCCTTGGAGAGCGCCTGGTGGTGGCTGGAGATCGGTGTACTGCTGGTCGCGTTGGCGCGTTTTCCCACACCGGATGCCGGGGTCGGATCTGCTGATCTGCTGCGCTACCTCAGTCGCACCGCGGCCTAGGCATCGAATTGATGTACTTGGAGTGCGGTTTGTCTGGGACCTCCTGAATCTGCGATGGCTGCGTAGGGAGATGATTGTCCGAATGGCGCAGGAAAGAAGGTGCCACGATCTCGCCGGAAGACGCCCAGCGCATTCGAGACTTTTACGGAGCGTTCTAAGCCTGGCACAGCCCGTGATCGCGGTAGCTTCTGGCAATAGGTAGATACCGCAAGTGGTGTACGGGCAAGTACGAATTGTCGTCTCTCTTGTGCCGGCTAATGTTATAACTGGAAGGGCAGTTGTCACCTTAATGGTTTGCTGGGGTGCTGGAGATGAACGCGGCACAAGAGAGGACCGACGGGGGGATCTGGGGTCCTTGCGGTTCGACGGCGAATGAACGATTCAAGTCTCGCTTTGGCGCCTGGCTCTGGGGCGGGACCATCATTGCCACAGCGCTCCACTTCGCTCTGCTCAACTACTTCCCGCCGCTGACGGCTGCAGATCTCAGCTTTGGTGTCAGGGAATTCGAGTCGGTCAGCCTTCCGCCGGAGATCGAGATTCCGCCGGCACCGGAGGCGATCGCGCGTCCCGCTGTTCCGGTTGTGGCGCAAACCGTCTTCGAGGAGGACATTACGATCGCGCCGACCACATTCGAGCAGAATCCCGTGGAGGCGCTCCCTGCTCCGCCGAGCAGCGTGGTCCGTTCCATTGAGGAACAGCCCGTGTTCACACCGTATACCGTGGCGCCCAGCGTGCGGGACGTGCAGCGAGCTAGGCGAATCGTGCAGGAGAAGTATCCGAGAATACTGCAGGACGCCGGGATCGGTGGGACGGTCGTAGTTTGGGCGCTGATCGACGAGCGTGGAGTGGTAAGGAAGTGTCAGGTGCATGTGAGCTGTGGCCAGGCCATGCTCGACGAGGCCGCTCTGAGTGCGGTGATGGAGTTCGAATTCCACCCGGCATATAATCATGACAAGAAGGTGCCCGTCTGGATATCCATGCCCATCACCTTCTCTGTAATTGATGTGAGCTAGGAACTGACACCTGTGGCGGCGCCTGCGTGGGCTGCAGGTAGGAATCCTTCCTCGCTCCCGGCTCGATTCCCCAGTCCCGGCGTTGGGTCAGCCGCCACAGTGCTCGAGTTGTTCAGTGTGCTAGTGACAGGGCGCGGCGGAGCGTTCGGCCGAGAAGATCGTCGAAGAGGCCGACGTGTTGCCGGGCCAGTCGTGCGGTGAGCACACCGACATCCTCACCGCTCTCCATGCCGCGGATCAGCTGGCCGGCGAGTCGCCCGACCTCGGTGTCCGCATCGTTCCAGATCGTGCGGACCTCGGCGGTCCGCCCGAGCGCCGCCAGCGCCGGGATGACGAGCAGGTCGAATCGATCGGCGTGACTGTCCGTTTCTCCGGTGGCCTCGACTACCGCCTCGAACGCGGCCCGCGCCGGCCCCGGTTCACCGAGCCGTTGCTCGACCTTACCGAGCAGGTATTGCACCAGCCGTTCCTCGGGCTCGTACGGGCGGCCCTGCCCCAGGTGCTCGGGCCACTTGAGCGCGGCGAGCAAGTGGCGGCGCGCATCAGCGAAGCGGGCGCTCTCCAAGGCATCGAGCGCGACCAGCGTGTGCGCCTGCTCGTACAGTAGGTGGCTGGCGCCTGCGTTTTCCGAGGGAAGAACGCGAGTGGCGTTCAGTATGTCGATCGCTTCACGCGGTCGGTTGAGCTGAATGAGGGATCGGACGTGCAGCAGATCGAGATTGAAATCGCTCGGGAAGGAGGCACGGCCTCTAGCGGATTCGGCCAGCGCCTCCTCCCAGCGCCCCGCGCCTTGAAGGTAGCGTACCAGGTGAATCCGAATCGTCCGGTCCGCGCCGTCGAGCTGCACGGCGCGGCGGAGGTCGGACTCCGGGTCCCTCTGACGCAGCTGTTCGAGAAGTCGTGCCCTGACCACGTAGAAGGGAGCGAAGTCGGGTGTATCACCCAGTTCCTCCAGGAGCGAGGCGGCTTCGTCGGCGCGGTCTCGCGCCCAAAGGTTGAGCGCCAGCAGGTAAGACCACGACCAGTGGTCGTCGTGTCGCGCCGCCCACTCGAGCACCGGAATGCTCTCACGCCGGTAGGGAAATACGAACCGTAGGTCGGCCCCGCGCGGCAACTCCGCCGGATCTTCGTCGAGCCACGCCAACCAGGCGTGCAGTACTGAGTTCGCCGTGACGCGGCTCGCGAGTCCAAGAAGGGCGCGCGCATCTTCGCGGCCGCCCCGGCGGAGGTAGTCGACGGCGAGCTCCAGCAGCGCCTGATCGGGGTACTCGTTCCGCAGTGAAGACGTCAGGGCGTCCGCTGTGGCCGCGTCGGGTGCGGTGAGGTAAGTCTCCGCGGCGGCGAAGTGGTGCAGCGGATCGATGGCGAGCAGCTCCTCACGCATCGATGCTGCCAGCGCCGCATCGCCCCCCTTACGGCCCACCATGGCGAGCAGTTGACGCGCGGGAAGGTTCCAACGGTCGTAGTCCAGCGCCAGCTGTGTGTACCTGGTCGCTTCCGGAAGATCATCGTCGGCGAGCATGAGCTCGGCGAGCTGGATGTAGGAGGCCGAGCGGTAAGCCAGAGAGCGGGCCGCCCAACCGTAGGCCTCGCGGGCATCGGTCTCACGGCCCAAGGCGCGGTAGAGGTTGCCGGCGACGAAGTTGGCGGCGTCGTCGTAGGTGTCGAGCTGAAGGGCGCGGTCCACGTGAACGAGTCCCGCCTCGTAAAGACCGCGTCGGTACTCGAGATCGGCGAGCCCGAGGAGCGCGGCGCGGTTCCAGGGTTCTTCCGCCAGCGCCGATGTGAACATCTCTCTGGCTTCGTGGTAGCGGCGGCCATTAGCCAGCTGGCGCCCCGCAAAGACTTTCCGATCCGCGTCGGGCATCTGCGGCCACGCGGAAGAATCCGTGGTGAAGGGCCGGGCCAATTGAAGCACCTCGCGATGCGACGTGTAGCGCAGCCCGAGGACCGGCAGCTCCACCTCGACATCCGTTGTGCCGTCGAGATCGATGACGCGTTCCACAGGCTCGAGCGGGGAGAAAACGATCGGAACCGCGACCAACAGTCGGCCCGCTGACGACACACGCAGGGTGTCGGTCAGCTCTCCGAACGCGTTGATCCTCACGATCAACTTCGCGTCTTCGCGG
>JASFTI010000346.1:0-4325 GCA_050053635.1 Gemmatimonadales bacterium | reverse complement strand
TGGTTCTTCGACATCATCCAGCAGGACCCGGTGCTCTCACAGGTGAAGCTGATCGCCGAGCCCTGGGACCTGGGGCCGGGCGGCTACCAGGTGGGCAACTTCCCAACCGGCTGGGCGGAATGGAACGGCCGCTACCGCGATACGCTCCGTAAGTTCTGGCGCGGCGATCCTGGCCAGCTCGCCGATCTGGGATACCGGCTCTCGGGCAGCAGCGATCTTTACAGTCGCGGCGGCCGCAACCCATACGCGAGCATCAATTTCGTCACCTGCCACGACGGTTTCACGCTCGAGGACCTGGTGAGCTATGATCGCAAGCACAACGAAGCGAACGGCGAGAACAACCACGACGGTGCCGACGAGAACTACAGCAGTAACTGGGGGACTGAAGGGCCCAGCGAGGCGGTCAACATCGTGCGCACGCGCGCGCGGATGAAACGCAACTTCATGGCCAGCCTCGCCTTCGCGCAAGGCGTGCCGATGATCTCACATGGCGATGAGCTGGGTCGCACGCAGCAGGGCAACAACAACGCCTATTGCCAGGACAACGAGATTTCCTGGGTCGATTGGGAACTCGACGAACTGGATCGCGCATTTCTGGAGTTCACTCGCCATGTGTTCGCCGTTCGCGCCGAGAACCCGGTGTTGAGGCGCCGCAGTTTCTTCCGCGGCGGCCCGGTCGGCGAAAACGGGCTGAAGGATGTCATGTGGCTCTTGCCGGACGGTGAGGAGATGACCGAAGCACAGTGGACGGACCCGGAGAACCGCGTGCTCGGCATGCTGATTCACGGCGAGGCGACGGACGAAATGGACGAACGGGGCCGCTTGATCAAAGGTGAAACGTTGTTGCTGCTCGTCAACGCCAGCAATCGTGCACGCCTCTTCACACTGCCCCGGCTGGCTGAACCAGGGGTCTGGAAAGACCTCGCCAACACTTCGCGGCGCGTGCCGCGCACTATCAAGGGAGAAGGAGTGCAACTGGTCGGGCAATCGCTCATCCTATTGAGCCACCAGAGGCGGAGGAGGTGAGGCGGTGGGGTTGAAGGGCCGCAAGCGTGGTGCGCGTAGAGCGGGGTCGGTCCTCGGGTTGGGCTCTCGGGACCGTGACCGGTTGCTCGCCGGCGACCTTCACGACCCGCATAGCGTGCTGGGCGCCCATCCGGCCAAGGGGCCGCGAGGCGACGGCGTCGTGGTGCGCGCCTATCACCCGGAGGCGACAGCGGTAGAGTGCCTGACGTCGGACGGCGCCACCCGGATGGAAGCGCTCGGCGCCGGACTTTATGCGGTCCTTCTGCCCGGTACCGAGTTCCCGCTCCGCTATCGCTTGCGCTTCCGGTTCGACAACGGCGATACCTGGGAACGTGACGACCCCTACCGGTTCCCGCCGACGCTCGGCGACATGGATTTACACCTGTTCAATGAAGGCACGCATCAGCGACTCTGGCACTGCCTGGGTGCGCGACGTCGGCGGGTCGACGGGGTGGACGGCGTGTCCTTCGCGGTGTGGGCGCCGAGTGCCAGGCGCGTCAGCGTGCTTGGCGACTTCTGTCGTTGGGACGGACGGATCCTTCCGATGCGCGCCATGGGGGCGTCCGGCATATTCGAGATCTTCGTTCCGGGTGTACAGCCCGGCGCGCTGTACAAGTACGAGATCAAGACGCAGGACGGCGGGCTGAGGATAAAGACGGATCCCTTGGCTGCGGCAATGGAGATACCACCGGGTACGGCGTCCCGGGTGTTCACCTCATCGTACCGGTGGGGTGACGCGAGCTGGATGGCCGAGCGTCCCCAGCGCGACCTGGCGCGTGAGCCGGTGGCGATCTACGAGGTACACCTAGGCTCGTGGGCCCGCGTGCCGGACGAAGGCAACCGTCCGCTGACCTACCGCGAGATCGCACCGAAGTTGATCGAGCACGTAAAGCGCTTCGGCTTCACGCACGTCGAGCTGCTACCGATCAGCGAGCATCCGTTCACCGGCTCGTGGGGCTATCAGGTCAGCGGCTACTACGCGCCGACATCGCGCTACGGCTCGCCGGATGATTTCCGCTACCTGGTCGACCAGTGCCATCAGAACGGGATCGGGATGATCCTCGATTGGGTGCCGGCGCATTTCCCCAAGGACGACTTCGCGCTGCGCCGCTTCGATGGTACCGCGCTGTACGAGCACGAGGATCCGCGCCTCGGCGAGCATCCCGACTGGGGGACGCTGGTGTTCAACTACGGGCGCAAAGAGGTGGTGAACTTCCTAATCGCCAACGCGCTTTACTGGCTGGAAGAGTTCCACATCGACGGCCTGCGCGTCGACGCTGTGGCCTCGATGATCTACCTGGACTACAGCCGCGAGGCCGGCGACTGGGTGCCGAACATTTACGGCGGGCGCGAGAACCTGGACGCGGTGGCGTTCCTGAAGCGGTTGAATGAGGTAGTGGGCGCCGAGTATCCCGGCTGTATCACGGTCGCTGAAGAGTCGACCGCATGGGCCGGTGTCAGCCGACCCACCTTCGAGGGTGGTCTGGGTTTTCACTTCAAGTGGAACATGGGGTGGATGCACGACACGCTGGAGTACTTCAAGAAGGACCCGGTGCACCGCAGATGGCATCTCGACGAGCTGACGTTCGCGATGATCTACGAGTACAGCGAGCGCTTCGTCATGCCGCTTTCACACGATGAGGTCGTCCACGCAAAAGGCTCGCTGCTCTCCAAGATGTCGGGCGACGAATGGCAGAAATTCGCCAACCTGCGCCTACTACTCACGTACCAGTACACGCGCCCCGGCAAGCAGCTGCTGTTCATGGGAACCGAGCTGGCGCCGTACAGCGAGTGGAACCACGACGCGAGCCTCGACTGGCACTTGGCGGACGATCCACGGCGTGCAGCGTTCGCGCGCTTCCTCGCCGACCTGGGCCGGCTTTACCGCGCCGCGCCGCCGCTGTGGCGCGACGATCACGAGCCGCGCGGCTTCGCCTGGATCGACGCCAGCGACCGAGAGAACAGCGTGATCGCGTACACCCGCTGGTCGGACGGGGACCATCTGCTGGTGGTGCTCAATCTGACTCCCGTACCGCGCGAGGATTACCGTGTCGGGGCGCCGGTCGCCGGGCGATACGCGCTGCAGTTCTGCAGTGATGAGCGGGAGTACGGCGGAAGCGAGATCGAGCCGGACCGCGAGATGCGGACCGAGCCGACCCCCTGGCACGGCCAGCCTCAGTCGCTTCGCCTGCGAATGCCACCGCTGGGCGCCTTGGTGCTGGCGCCGCGACCCTGATCGTGGCTTCGCCCACCGCACTTCGCTCGCTGGCGGATCGGGTCGGCATTCTAGCGGAATACGTCGATATTCGTGGTGCGCGGCATCGGACGCGGGACGAGACGCGCTGCGCGCTGCTGTCGGCGATGGGGATCGAAGCCTCGAGCGAAGCTGCGGCCGCCCGGGCCCTGGCCGAGCTGGACGAGTCGGCTGCACAGCGACCGCTGGACGCGGTGCGCGTGGGACGGGTGGACGACCGCCGAGGGCTGCGCGTCCGCGTACCGCCGGCGCTCGCCGGCCGGCGGGTCGAGTTCGTCGTGTCGGTCGAAGCGGAGGACGGTAACAGCCGGGTACAGGAGGGACGGCGCCGCCTGCGCCGCGGGACGCGCCATGCTTCCTTCCCACTGCCGTCGCTGGAAGATCCTGGTTACTACCGGCTGCGCCTCCGGCTGGCCGACGGCGGCGAAGAGCTGACGGCCGAGCAGTTGTGGGTCGCGCACCCGGATTCCTGCCTGCGGGTGACGGAGCTTCTCGGTCGCCGCCGCGGTTTCGGAATCTGGACGCATCTGTACGCCCTGCGCAGCGCACGCGACTGGGGTATCGGCGATCTCTCGGACCTCGCCGGGCTGGTCAGCTGGTCCGGCGAGCAGGGCGCCGCTTTCGTCGGCATAAACCCGCTCCACGCCCTCCACAACCGGGGCCATGACATCAGCCCCTACGCGCCGGTCAGTCGCCTGTTCCGCAACGTGATCTACATAGACGTGACGGCGGTCCCCGAGCTGAGCGAGGTTCCGGCGGCCCGGTCGCGAGTCGAGTCGAGCGAGTTCCGCGACGCGCTCGCCAGGCTGCAGGCCGCCAGCCACGTGGACTACGGCGCCGTGCTCGCGCTGAAGGAGCCAATATTCGCCGAACTGCACGCCACGTTCGCGCGTCTTCACCGCGACGGGGCTAGCAAGCGCGGCCGAGACTATGCCGCCTTCCTGGCACGCAAAGGCGAAGCGCTCACCGACTTCGCCACCTTCATGGCACTCGAGCGCCATTTCTCGGCATCGGGCCGAGCCGACTGGCACTCCTGGCCCGCGGC
>JASFTI010000345.1:0-4333 GCA_050053635.1 Gemmatimonadales bacterium | reverse complement strand
GACGACCGTCCGATTCGTCGAACTTGGTGAGCACCTCCTCACGCTGGGCAGGCATCAGCGTCCGCTTGGCGTCGGCGAGCCATAGGCCGACGAGCTCTTCGCCTTCCTTACGGGGAAAGGGCCCGAGTTCCAAGCGTTCAAACTGCTCGCTCTTCGTGCTGTCGACCGACTCGCCCGGCCGGGTCGAGACTACCAGCTGCACGTGCTCAGGAAGCGTGTCCGGCAACCACTCGAACGTTGCGACCCGACCAGCCTTTGAGATCTGGTCGAGGGCGTCGAGGAACACGAAAAGCGGTCGCTCGGCGCTGGCCAGTCCGAGACGTCTGACGAATTCAGAAGCCAGCTCGCGATAACTGGATGGGACCTCCACCTCATCCGCGTAGCGACGCGACAGCTCGCGGCACAGACCTTCGAGCAGCATACGGGGGTCCGTAGAACGCGGGGTCGCGCCAATGAAACGGTGGACGACCTGCGCGCCGGGATAATCGTTCCTGGCCTCTTCCACCGCCTTAGCCATCACTGCGGACTTGCCGGCCCCGCCGGCGGCGACGACGGCAAGCGACCGCCGACCTTTGCGCTCGAGGTGATCGCGGATCGCTCGCAGAGCATCGGCCCGCCCGACGAAGAAGCGGAGGAGTCGGTTGGCGAAATCGCAATGCGCTCGGCCCTCGCCGTCGAGCACGTCATCGAGATCGGTTCCCGAAGCCTCGGTGAGCTCGGTTTCGATAGCTCCGGCGAGCGCGTCGTATACGTCCTCAGCCAACCGGTCCAGATGATCGCCGGCCGGGCGGTTCTCCTTCTTCGACCAACGGGCCTCGTAGCTCTTCACCCCACTGGGGAGCAGATGGCTCAGCTCGGCCTTCAGCGCGTCGAGTGGTGCCTGGTCAGCGTCAATAAATCGCGTCGCGCCGTCGAACACCTTCCTTTTCCGGTCCGTTGCGCCATTGATTGAGCGGAAGAAGCAGAAAACCTTACCCTCCGGCTCCGGCGTCCCCAGGGCACCGGCGGCGACCTCCTGCTCGGTGGCCGACGCCACGTAGGGTCGTCGTCGATCGTCTGGCAAACCCAGACCCTCGACCGCCTCCGCAAGGATAGCGTGAAGACGTGTCTCGACCGGCTTCCAACCCGAGTACGCCTCGTACTCGCTCCCTCGCTGCCGTGGAAGCAGGCGATACTCGGGCGGAATCGCGTTGTCGTCCCGGCGATACCACTGCTCCACCAGTTGCACGTCTCCTGCGTTGGTAAGCTGCTCCAAAATTTGCTGGAATTCGTCGGCGGGAATGCGAGGCGGAGCCGGGCACCAGCCGTAGCGCTGGCCAAGCAACACAACGAAGTTCGGGCGCGGCGTGACGTCGCGGCAGCGCTCGATCTCGCCTAGGCATATGTCCATGGTCTGCTGGTCGAGGCTCGCTTCCTCGCTCACTCCCCAACGCAAGTCAATCGCCTGAAAGCGGGCTCCACGCGCCTGGCAGAATTCCCGTAACCGCGGGAAGACCGCTTCGTGGAGCTTGTTTCGCTCCTCCTTCAGGTCCCCGAACGTCGAACTAACGAAGACACGAATGGTCCGGCCAGTCTGCAGCGGAAACACCCCCTCAGATGGACATCAAAAAGACCAGCATCCCGGTTCACGTGGCGGCTACATTGACTGGCGGGTATCGACGATCAGCCGATCAAGACGGGCCTTAGCAGCCACCTGCAGCCTGAGGTATGTGGGATTACGGGCTTCCGGTTGTGCCTAAAGATGGGATGCTGGCGCGCCCGTATCAACGAGCGGCGTCGCAGCCCAAGACCCTCCCGCTCGCTAGCCCTGCGGCGTCCCAAGCCGCCGTTCTTCAAACCTATCTGGGGACTCCGCTAGTCACGGTGCCAACGGTGCTGACAGTATTTGTCACCACTTTCGTCACCGCGGCTCATGTGAGGATTACATAGGAAAGAGTTGAACAGCTAATCTGGGCAAATTGCTAGCGATGGAGAAATGATCGGGGTGGGGCTCGAACCCACGACCTGCGGATTAAAAGTACGAAAAGACCCGAGGACTATTGGGGTCCATTGGACTCGAAACAACACAGGAAGCGGCCTTCCAGCCTGTTGAGTATCCCGATAGTCCCGATCGAGACGAATGGTTTGTCTACATTTTGTCTACAGTCGGACTACTGGTACTTCTCCAGCGGCACTTGGAAGCGCGGGTGGTTGCGGAGAAGGATTAGCGCCCCCCGGTTTCGTCAGCAGCGACTTGGGCAAGCAGCTCTCGCGCCGAATTCACGCGGGGTTGCAGCTCGGGGTCGGCGCCCTTCCACAACTCGATGAACTCGCCGAGGTGCCGTACGGCGGACACCGTGTCGCCGACGTCGAGGTAGAGCGTGCCGAGACGCTCGTGGGCCAGCGGCTTCAAAGGGGCGTAGAAGTACCTATCCGCCACTGGATTCAACCGGTAGGTGCGGGTGATTGTGTCGTGCTGGGCGATGGCCTCCTCCAAGCGCCCGAGGGCGGCGAGTGCGTCGGCCAGCAGCGGCCGAACGTACCAGCGATGCCAGCCATAGTTGGCAAGCTGCGCGCGGTTGAGGTGATCCACGGCGTCTTCCGTGCGTCGCTCCTGAAGCGCGATGAGAGCGAGCGCTTGGTCTCGAATCCCGCTGAGCCGAAAGTCGTTGGCTTCAGCAAGTGAATCCATGACTGCCAAGAGCCCTTGAGCCGACCGAATGTCACCGGCCGATGCATATCCGGAGGCCAGAATCCCGAGCCGATCGTACTCGACTATCGGTGAGGCTCCGCGCGTCAACTGCGAGCGGAGGCCCTCTAGATACGGTAGACCACGCTCAGGCGTACCTGTGGCGAACAGCACAACTTGGCTGAACAATGCCGAATGCCAAAGAGGTCCGTGCCAAATAGGCAAGCCAAGGACACTCGCAACCGCCGCGGAGTCAGCCAGGCCCACGGCCTGGTTCACACGGCCATGCATGGCAGCGAGTGCGGCCCGGAGGAGCAGAGGGCCGCTGTAACCCGACGCCATCCGGGCGAGCGAGTCGGCCAGCAGGAAGTCTCCAGCGTAGTAGGCGTGACGAGCTGCCGTCCCGAGAATCCACGGGTGATCAGGGGGGACCCGTGCGCGTTCGCGGTACCTGGCGAGCCCCGAGTCTGCCAGTGCACGCTGGCCAAGTATGTCGGCTGCGATGGTCACTCTTGCCGCGCCACCTCGCTCCACTGCAAACTGCAAAGCTTCCTCGTAGCGCCCCATGCGGAGGTAATTGAACCACAGATTGCTTGCCGCAGGGTCGTCTGGATACCGATCGAGGACCAAGCGATAGTAGTACTCGGCTGAATCCGGCCTGTCCTGAGCCGTATGGTAGTTGCCAGCCACTCCGTAGCGCTCACGAAAGGTCAAGCGTTCGCGGAAACGGTACGCTAGGTCCGCGTTGCGCCGACCCGCATCGCCATCCCCCAGATTGCCGTAGAATGCGCTTAACGCTCGGTACGCCGAAGCGAACGCCGTGTCCAGGGCGACGGCTTCCTCCAATAGAGGGATGGCTCCTTCGACATCCCCTTGTGAAAAGCGTTGTCTGCCCAGTGAGTAAAGTTGCAAAGCCTCGAACGAGCCTGTGGTCACTCTTTCCAGCGGTTCGCTTCGGCCAATGCTGGGAAGGGATTCGCCCAGGTGGCGGCGCATCTGCCGCGAGAGTTGTTCGGCCGCTGGAAAAACCCCCGAGTCGTTGACCACCCTCTCGCCCAGCCGCGCGACCTCCTCTCCGGTGCTCGCCTCGGTTAGACGAACGCTTAGGATGTAGCCCGTCCCGAGCGGAGCAACGGTGCCCGACACAACGACCGGGCAGTTGTCTCGGCGGGCGATTTCGAGCGCGAGCGCCTGATTCACAAGGGTCGTGTCGGGCAAGCGCATGAGGCCCAACGTCCCACGCACGCGGCTGTTCCCGAGCACCCTTACGTAGCCGGACTCATCTATGTCGGTGACGACAAGTTCTCGGACTGCGATCCCTGCGGCCTGCCTCTCTGTCTCGTCTTCGAACTCCGCCACCACGACGCAGTCCTCCGCCTCCACGATCCCTGCAGCGGCGCCTCTGAATAGCAGGTATCCGGTGCCGCCCAGGACAACCCAGCCGGTGAGCACCACACCCCACATGGCCACCGCGCCGATGAACGCTAAGCCGGCCGTCCGCCAGGTGAGGAAGCGCAGTCGCCGGTCTTCCTTCGCCGCCGCCTCCGCGTGCTCTTCAGGTACCTCGTCGCCGTAGACCTCATCTTTGGCGAGTGAGGTCACCACTACCACCGGCACCCCGATGAGCAGCAGGACCAGCGCAACGGGGAGGAGCCAGTCGGGTAA
>JASFTI010000344.1:0-4351 GCA_050053635.1 Gemmatimonadales bacterium | reverse complement strand
ATAGGAGCTAACCCAGCCAGCCTGGCCCCTCGTGCGGGCCAGCTCAGCAGGTAGACTGGTATGTCAGGTGCTGCCATGGCTGAAGCTCCCAACGCCTCCGATGGCGACGAGCGCCACGTAGGCAACCTCTGGCGGGAATGATGATCTCACGGCTAGCTTAGCCCTGCCGGATCCTCCGGGGATCCTCGCTCGATCCTCTCGAAATCCTCTCTCCGCCGGAGGTAATGGCGTGTACAGACTCCGGCTCTTTGGTGGCGTGGCTCTCGAAGGCCCCTCCGGGCCGTTGTCCGGGCCTGCACTTCAGAAGCGACGACTGGCCTTACTCGCGATGCTCGCGGCTGCCCGAGGTACCGGTTGGAGCCGCGACAAGCTGATGGCCTACCTCTGGGCGGAGCACGACGAAGCGAGTGCCCGACATCGCCTCGCCGATTCCGTCTATGTCCTGCGAAAGGCTCTGGGCGACGAGGCCGTTCCGGCCTCGGGCGAGTACCTGCGCCTGGACGCCGATATCGTCCGGACGGATACGAGCGCCTTCGCAGCGGCCCTGCAGCAGGGTGATTTCGAGACGGCGGTGGATTTCTATGCCGGTCCATTCATGGACGGCTTCTATCTGAGCGGCGCGGCCGAGTTCGAGGACTGGGTCGAATCGGAACGGAGCCGGCTGGCGAATCAGTACGAGGAGGCACTCGAATCGCTGGCCGAAGCTGCGGAGGAGGCCGAGGACCACACGAGAGCCGCTGGCTGGTGGCGGCGACTTACCGCCCACGACCCTTACAACTCGCGCTTCATGTTGCGCTTGATGCGCTCGCTGGCGGCTGCTGGAGATCCTGCCAACGCGGTTCAGCTTGCCCGGGAGCACGAGCGCCTGCTGAGAGAGGACCTGGGCGTGGAGCCACCTGCCGAGGTGGTAGATCTGGCCGAGCGCTTGGCCCGGCAGCAAGCAGAGGTGAGCGAGGTTGTCGGCGAAGGATGGCCGGAAGGCGAGCTTGGAGGAACCGAGCTGGAGGGTGGTCGCCGCCCGGCTGTTAGACGGCACCCCTTCCTTACGTGGCGCACTGCGGCGGTGAGCCTCTCTATCGCCTTCGCGCTGGGCAGTGTCGTCGCCGCGGGCTGGATCGTTCTAGGCGGGACGGGATACCTGTTGTTCAGGGGTGCAGCCGCAGGGTTCGTGGAGCCGGAAGACTGTGTCGTCGTGGCGGAGTTCGAGAACCAGACCGAGAGGGACGCTTTCGGGCTCGCCGTGCGATTATTGGTTGTCACGGACATCGGCCAGACCTCCTACGTGGAGGTTGTCGGCCACGACCAGGTTCGCGAGACGCTGGGACTCATGCGCTTGCCCGACACGACTCTCGTGGATCAGGGGGTCGCGGTCGAGATCGCCCGCCGACAGAACTGCCCAGCCGCCGTGACTGGCACGGTCGCGCCGCTTGGCACGGGCTACCTCCTCAGCACACAGATCCTTGAGGCCAGCACGGGAGGAGTGGTGGTGCCACTGAGCGAGACGGCCGCCGACGAGACGCAGGTGATCGGCGCGACCGAGCGCCTGGCCCGGCTGGTTCGCCGTCACCTGGGCGAGTCACTTCCCAGCATCCAACGCAGCCAGCCGCTATACAGATTGACGACGAGTTCACTGGAGGCCCTGAGACTGTTCACGCTTGCCTGGGAGCGAATTGACCAACGTGATTACGATGGCGGGGTTTCTCTCTTGGAGCAGGCCGTCGTACTCGACACGGCGTTCGCCGGGGCGTACCGACAGTTGGCGGCGATGTACGGGCGTGTAGACAAACATGACGCGGCTTACCGTAGTATTGAACTGGCGTACAGCCACCGCCAACGTTTGTCTAAGAGAGAGCGACTTCTAGTTGCTGCCGGGTACCATGGAATGCGAGGCAGGCGGGATTCAGCCGTGCACTACTACCGCGTCGCAGTCGAGGCCTATCCGGACGACGGGTTTGCGAGAAACAATCTGGGTTCAAACCTGGTGGCGATGGGCCGTTTTGAGGAGGCCCTAGCGTCATTCCAGGCTTCGTTGGAGGTGAATTCTCGACGTACGTTCGCGCGCGGCAATTCGATCGTTGTGGCCAGTGCTCTCGGCCAGTACGCATTAGCGGACTCGGCACTAGCCATCTTGCGCGAAGTCACGGGTCGGCAGGAACTGAATCATGAAGCCGACAACGCCCTCTATCGGGGTGACTTCGCGGCAGTGGACTCGCTGGCCCGCGAGCTGGTGAGGGATCCCGATCCTCGTCGAGCCTACAGGGGCTGGCTCAAGCTCGCTGCGCTCGCCGCCATGTATGGTCGTATGGAGGATGCCCTCGCACTGGCCCAAACGGCGGGGGTTGATCGACAGTCGCTCCGAGAGTCGCTCCGATTTGTAGGGGTAGCTGCGTTCGCCTCTGGCAGGCCAGCGCGCGCTCTGCCCTATGTGGATAACCTCCGCGCCCAGTCGCCGTTCGTCGACTGGGCGCTGGTTGAACACGAGCGGCTTGGACAGGTAGCCTGGGGGTATGCATTGGCCGGCGATTTGCGCTCGGCCCGAGAGATCCTGGCAGCAATGGATTCCGTGTTTGAGACCACGGGCATTCATCCGCCGCGCGATATCGCGGATGCAGTTTCGGCCGTCATCGCCCTCAACGAGGGCCGTGCGGAAGACGGTGTCGAGCACCTGCGCCGCTCCGGCGCCGAGACGTCCGGGTACCTTGTTTGGGATTACCGGTTCTTCCTTGCCGATGCGCTCGCCGCGCTGCGGCACTTCGACGAGGCCATCGCTCAGTACGACACGGTTACTGGCACCCACCGGATGGCCGGTCACAACATCTACGTCTACTGTGCTCTGAGGCCATTGGCGCACGAGCGTCTGGGTAATCTCTACCTCCAGGTCGGCGACACGGTGGCTGCCGCACAGCGGCTGAGCAAGTTCATCGGCCTCTGGCAGGATGCCGACCCCGAGCTTCAGCCGCGCGTCGAGGCGGCGCGGCGACTGCTTGCGCAGCTGGTCCCTGAGGAAACCTAGCCATGACTCTGCGACCACCCGCGCTTCCAGGCGCTGCTGGAGCGCGACTTGTAGCTGACCCCAGCACGTTTCAGAAGCCCCCAGCCAAGCTCATCAAGGCTGCGGCGGCCCTTGGGTCTGGCCCCGAGTCCGTTGCTACGCACCGAATTCGTAAAGGCTGAGCGGGTTGGGTGAGCGAGTTCCGGCCACGAAAACCGTGAGGGCGTCATTACTGCTTACCCTCCGGTCTCGAGAAATGTAGTTGCCGTTCGAGGCGAATAGAACATGCAACGGACTGACTGTCCGGGGGCTGAAGACTATGCGTCCGCAGGTCAGTTCCCGTGGAACGATCGCAAGCTGCAGACGCAAGGGACTTAAAAGCGCTGCGCCGTCACCCCGTTCTTCAGCCCAATCATATGGAGGGCAAGCACTTCTTCATCATCCTGCGGTATCAGTGACACCGCTATTCGTCACCCTGACGAGGCCAAACTCGCTCACAAACTCGCACACCCTCGGATTCCATTCGCCGAGATTGCTGGCCGCTTGCAGAGGCCGCATCTTTGAGCACAACCGGGTGCCCGTAATCCCACATATAACTCAGGGTTCACGATGAAACAGAGCCCGGAAACGGCGTCGTCCGCGGAACTAGGCGCAGTGCTCGCCGCCTTCCGTCGCGCCCTGGCCCGGGAGATGAACGTGCTGCGTCGCGATCCCGAGTTGCTGTGGCAAGAGCTTTACAACCGGCTCCAGTGGGAGGACGAGCAGGTCCGTGCTCTTCTCGCGCCAGAGTTTGAACGCCGCAGCCCGCCGGGTGCTTCACCCTGGTTGCGAACGCGGACGCGCTTCCGGGAGTCGGAGGCGCTGATTCGCACCCTCGAGGGCCACACCGGTTCGGTCAACGCCTGTGCCTACAGCCCCGACGGCGCCCGGCTGGTCTCGGCCAGCGGGGATGGTACGCTTAAGCTCTGGGACGCCGAGACGGGCCAGGAGATCCACACCCTTGAGGGCTACACCGGCTATATCAGCGCCTGTGCCTTCAGCCCCGACGGGGTCCGGGTGGTCTCGACAGGGGGCGAAAGGACCGTTTGGGAGGGCGTCCAGTTAAAGGTACCACGGGAAGGGCGCTCGACGCTCAAGCTCTGGGACGCCGGTACGGGCCAGGAGATTCACACCCTGGAGGGCCACAGCGGCCGGGTCAACGCCTGTGCCTACAGCCCCGACGGCGCCCGGCTGGTCTCGGCCAGCGGGGATGGTACGCTTAAGCTCTGGGACGCCGAGACAGGCCGGGAGCTTCGCACCCTGGAGGGCCACAGCGACGGGGTCACCGCCTGTGCCTTCAGCCCCGACGGCGCCCGGGTG
>JASFTI010000343.1:0-4366 GCA_050053635.1 Gemmatimonadales bacterium | reverse complement strand
GTCCGGGCGAACTTTACGGCTCGGTTCCGGAGCTCGCCGACATCTGTAATCTGGAGACCGAGAAGCTGTTCGGCGTGTTCTCTGAGAACATGGGGCCCGAGCAGTATCTGGTACTCGCCGATAAGGTTGGTGAAGCCGTAAGGGATGGGTACGACGGTGTCGTCATCGGGCATGGCACCGACACAATGCACCATACCGCGGCTGCACTGAGCTTCATGGTGCAGCGGCCGCCCATCCCCATCGTAATGGTCGGTAGCCAGCGCTCATCGGATCGGCCCTCATCTGATGCCGCCCGAAACCTGATCAACGCATGCTGGACCGCGGCGCGCGGGCCGATCGCCGAGGTGATGGTCTGCATGTTCGGCCCCACCTCCGATCGGTATAACCTTTTGCATCGCGGGACACGCGTGCGAAAAATGCACTCATCGTACAGAAGTACCTTCCGCACCTTGGGTGACGTCCCACTGGCGATGGTCGAGGAGGGGAGGATCACGGCCCTTAAGGACGACTACTGTGTGCGTCGCCAGGATCGCGATGTCGTCATCCGGGCCGCGTACGAGGAGCGTGTGACGCTGGTCTACTACTATCCCGGTATGCACCCCGATGTTATCGACGCCGTTGTAGAGAAAGGCTACAAGGGGATCGTGATCGCGGGCACCGGTCTAGGCCATGTGAACCGCAAGATCTACCCGGCGCTGGCACGAGCGCGTGACGCTGGGGTGCAAGTGTACATGACACTGCAGACCCTCTGGGGATTCGTGCAGATGCACGTATACGAGACGGGACGCGAGATATTGCAGCTCGGCGTGATTCCCCTGGCCAATATGCTACCCGAGGTCGCCTTCATTAAACTTTGTTGGGCGCTCGGCTGTCAGGCCGCCGACCCCGAGTCGGTGCGCCGTCTCATGACTACGACCGTGGCCGGTGAAATGACCGAGCGCGAACCGCACGATGGCTTTCTGATCTTTCAAGGTGGCGTGCCCGAGGTTCGCGAGTTTCTGGAGAGAGTGTGGAAATGAACACGCTGCATCGAGAGGATTCGCCTCTGCTGGGCGGCGACGGTCTGGGTCGCGAGCTTGGCAAGCCACGCTCCGAGTGGACCGTCGACGACCTGATAGACCTAGTGAGCAGCCGGGAGATCCGCATCGTGAGTCTCATGCATGTGGGCGGTGACGGGTGCTTGAAGACGCTCGACTTCGTTCCCAAGAGTGTCGCCCATCTCCGGGACATCATCGAGGCGGGCGAGCGGGCCGACGGCTCGAGCCTGTTCGCCGGCATGGGGATACCGACCGGCGCTTCGGACATCGTGTTGCGGCCGCGGGTGGAACGTGCCTTCCTCGACCCTTTTGCCCCTATTCCGACACTCGTTCTGATGTGCGGCCACGCCAGCCGCGACGGCTCGCCGCTGCCCCAGTCGCCGGACACGATTCTGCGGCGCGCCTGCGACCACCTGTTGGAGGAGATCGGCGTCGAACTGTGGGCACTCGGCGAGGTCGAGTACTTCCTAGGCAAACGCTGGGACGAGACCGACATATACGGGGCGGACGACCGCGGCTACCACGCGGCCTCGCCGTTCGTCTTCGGCGAGGGGCTGCGGCGAAGAGCACTGGCGACCCTGGCCGAGATCGGCGTCCCGATCAAGTACGGTCACAGCGAGGTCGGCTATATCGAGGCGAAAGAAACCGAAGGTGTGATCTGGGAGCAGCACGAGATCGAGTTGGCGTTGAGCCCGCTCCCCGATGCGGCGGATGGGATCCTGCTCAGTCAGTGGGTGCTACGCAATCTGGCCTACCAGATAGGAATGCGCTGCAGCACCGACCCGATGATGCTGGAGGGACACGCGGGGAACGGCCTGCACATCCATTTCGCGCCGATGAAGAACGGGTTGCCGATGGCGATCAAGGACGGCGACGGGAACTTGAGCGAATCGGCGGCCTGGCTGATCGGCGGCCTCGTTCAATTGGGTGAGGCGCTGATGGCGTTCGGTAATCAAGTGGAGGAATCGTTCGCGCGGCTGGTGCAGGGTAAGGAAGCGCCCGACGCGATCGTCTGGGGCGAGTTCGACCGCAACGCGCTGCTCCGTCTGCCGATCGTCGCCACCGATGCGGACGGTCGGGTTGTCACGCCACCGACCATCGAGTTCCGACTGGCCGACGGCTCTGCTCTACCTCATCTGCTGCTCGCCGGCGCCGCCCTGGCCATGATCCGCGGCCGCGACACTGCGGATCTGGACGGTCTGCTTCAGCGCACTTTCTCGGGCGGTGGGGCCGGCGTGTCAGAGGCGGCGGCGAAGGTGCCGAGAAACTTCGCCGAGGTCGGCGAGGCGCTGGCACGGGATAGGTCGACATTTGAATTGGGTGGCGCCTTCCCAGCAGGGATGATCGACCGGGTGATCGCTCGCCTCGAGGCGCAATGATCCGGATATGTGGGACAGTCTAGCTGAGGTGCGTGGGTCTGCGGCTTGCTACGAGCCGGCGATCTGTCGGACCCGCGTATGCCGATCCTTCGCGTAGCTCGATAGGATATCGGAGGCCCGGCGGTCCGGTATCTGCTTGAGGGCGAGTGCGGCGGTGGCCCGCGTCTGTTCGTCCCAGCGCCGTTTACGGATGAGCATTCCCTTCCTCTGCTTGAGCACCCGCTCGAGCGGATCTATGCAGGCGGGTTGCCCCAGATCTCCCAGCGCCTGGCAACAGGCGACGACGATCTTCGCGTCTTCGGCTTCCTCGAGGATGTTGGCGAGCTCTTCGATCGCTGCAGCGGACCTGAGGTGGGCCAGGCTGCGGATCGCTCCCTTGGCCACCGAGACTTCCTCGGCTCTGGTCAGCGGTAGTATGACATCGATCAGAGAATCGGTGTGCAATCGCTCGAAGAGGCGGAACGCAGCGCGCCGGATCTTCGGGCTCGCGTCGCCGAGGCTGTAGGCCAGCTCCTTTCGTAGTTCGCGTGTGACCGTGTCGATGACCTCGAGAATCCTGAAGCGCTGCTCAACCGTGACCTCCGTGACAACCGCCCGCTTCAGTTGCTCGCCGGCGTCGGGTCCCAACTCGGCCAGCAGTCGAGCGGTCATCTGACGGATTCGGTAGTCTTTTTCTTCTTTGATAACCTCGATCAGGAGCTGGATGCTCGGTCTGCCGAGGCTGCCGATCACCAGCGCCGCGCGCTCCTGCCGCTCGGCCTGGCCCGATCGCAGATCCTCCTTCAACAGCTGCTGAGCAGTGGCATCGAGCCGGCGGTCCAGGATCCGCGCCATGCTCTCGTGGCCACCACCCACACGCTCGAGTTCCTCGTGCCGGGTCCGGAGTTCCATGAGGATGCGGCTGGCGGCCTGGTAGTCGGCGAAGTATAGGGCACAGGTCGCCATACCGTAGAGAGCGGTCGCCATTTCCTGGAGAACCCGGGGCTCCGACTCGCTTGCCAGGGCGTCGAGCAGATGGTCGGTGGATAGCTCGGTGAACTTGTGCTGCAGTCCCAAGATGAGGCCGTCGAGCAAGGCCCGGCAGGCCATAACGGTTATCTCGCGGTCGCGGGCGTCGTGATCCGGGAAGTCTTCGAACAGGCGCTTCAGCAGTCGCTTCATCAACTGGTGTTCGCCCTTGACCAGCAGTTCCTTGCCGAACCGCGGGAGCGCATCGCGCAGTGCCTCGGCCGGCTCTTCCAACATCTCGCGCGCCTGTTCAGCCGTCGCCGATTCTTCGACTTCCTCCTCTTCCACCTCGAACTCGACCGCGCCGAGCAGGTTCTCCACGACGCCCGCCGCGTAATGGCGCTGGTTGAGCGTGAGACAGCTCAGCCCCTTCTGCTTTGCGAACTCCTCCCAGTAGTAGCCATCGACACCCTCGTTCGGTGGATTACGCAACGCGTCGATGAAGGTGTGGAGCTCGCTTTTCGGAAGATTGGCGGAGAATGTGATGCTGAGGATTCCCACCGACTCCAAGAGCTCGACCAGACTTGCCGCCAGCGGTGCATACCCGGTCGTGTCGACACGTGCGCCGTTGACCAACAGTGAACGATCGGCTCGTGCCAGCGTCAGCACCGCGTGCCGCTCCAAAACACCCTCCAACGCTTCGTGTAGCTGCTCGAGCGACCGGGTCACCGGTTTGCTGTCCATCGGATAGAGGCGGGCGTTCTGCGCCGCCCCCTGCAGGAGCCGTACGATCTTCGGAATGTAAGCGAGCTCCTTCGGCCCGAGCTCCTCCTCCTGGGCCACCGGCTGCTGCACTGCGATCCGCCCCTTCTTTCTGCGCAGGCGCGAATAACGTACCTGGCGCAGTTCGATCGCCTCCAGTCCTTCCTCGAGCGCGAAGCTCCGCCAGAAGCCCTGGTCGATCGAGTCGGGTTTCAGCGTTCCCAACGCCATCAGCAGTCT
>JASFTI010000342.1:0-4381 GCA_050053635.1 Gemmatimonadales bacterium | reverse complement strand
GCTGTCCGGTGCCCTGGGCGAGTTACTGACCGCGGTCGCTGGCTACGCCGATCTTCAGGCCGACCCGGCCTTTCGGCGGCTGCTCGTCCAGATCGAGGGCACTCAGCAGCAGGTCGTTCTGGCGAGTAGCACCTACAACGAGGCGGTGCGTATCTACAACGAGTACATCGGCGGCTTTCCCCAGATGCTGACCGCCAAGGTCATCGGAGCCGACCCGCGCCCGCCCTTCGGGACCTCGGAGGCCGTCGAGTCGTTCCCACCGGCCGACGGATGACGCCGCTAGCCCAGCAACCGCTTCAGCAACTCGAGCCCGATCAACACGATCAAAGGCGACAGATCGATCCCGCCCGTCTCCGGTAGCGCCTTGCGAGCCGGCTCCAGGACCGGGTCGGTCAACCGCTTCAGCAGGTCGATCAGCGGCTGGTCCGTGTTGGGCGATTCGAACCAGGAGAGGATGACACGCAGGACTATGACCCCCTGGTAAAGCGTGATGAGGAATACCAGTAGTTCGCCGATTCTCACGAGTCCCACCGCCTGTTCGGTATTGGTCTGCTGGTCCCGGTTCCACTACGGCGACGGCCGGGCGGCGGTTTCAGCCGGCCGCCGACCCGAAAGACTGTGGGCCCCCCAACTTTTTTGACCCGCGTAATAGCCGGCGCTACAATTCGTGGCTTCTGGCCACCGACTCTCGAGACCGGAAAGGAACGCCGATGGCCTCTGGCGAGGAGAAGCGACAGCTCGTTCGGTACCTGTTCCTCAAGCTGGACCCGCCGTGGCGGCGCTTGAGCGTCGAAAAGCAGATCGACCAGAAGGTCGAGCTTGCCGATACGATTCGTGGGTTCCAGGCGAAGTGCCTGCTCAGGTCCTACAGCACGATGGGCACGCGGGGCGATGCCGACTTGATGCTGTGGCAGGCGACGGAGGAGCTGGAGACACTGCAGGCGTTGGAGACGGCGATCTTCTCGACCCGCATGGGCGCCTATCTAACGACGCCTTACAGCTACCTGGCGATGACGAAGCGCTCGATCTACGACTTCCCGGACGAACCCGAGCAGGGTGAGCGGATCACGGTGCGGCCCCAGGACTCGAAGTATCTCTTCCTTTACCCGTTCGTGAAGACGCGAGGATGGTACAGGTTGCCGCACGCCGAGCGGCAGGAGATGATGGGCGAGCACGTGCGCGTCGGCCGTAAGTACCCGGACATTAGGATCAACACGGCGTACTCCTTCGGGCTCGACGACCAGGAGTTCATGGTCGGGTTCGAGGGGGACGATCCCGGCGCTTTCCTCGATCTGGTGATGGAGTTGCGGGAGAGTGAGGCTTCGGCCTACACGCTCCAGGACACGCCCATCTTCAGCTGCATCCAGATGTCGCTCTGGGACGTGCTCGACTCGCTGGGCGGCGCTTCAGTCTCGGAGCTGGCGCGCGCGGCGGAGCGCGATTCGCGGGGCTTCGCCGCGGTGGCCGCGCCTGACGAACTGCCGCCCGGTTCATCGAAACGGGTCTATAACGGCGCCGATGCCATCGCCCTATTCAACGTGGGCGGCACGTACTACGCAGTCAGTGACCGGTGCACGCACGGCCGCGCCTCGCTCAGCGAGGGCTCCATCGATGCCGACGGCTGCACGCTCAACTGCCCGTGGCACGGCGGCAAGTTCGACATTCGGACGGGAGAACCGGCCGGCGGCCCCGTCAGAGAGGGTATCAAGAAGTATCGGGTGAAGGTGGAAGGCGACCGGATTCTGGTGGGGTAACCTGGGAGTTCATCGGGAATTCTCCAACCCACAGCAAGGGACCAGTAGAACAGGGGCGGTAGGGAGGTACAGAACCACTTCCAGCTTCCCTACCTCCCGTGTTCTACTGGTCCCCGAATCGACATTCCCAAACGATTTGCCAAGTGACCCGTCTCGACCTGCATACCCCACAAGAAGAAAAGAGCGGGCATGCCCGCTCTTTTGCGTATCCAAGGCGCTTTCCCGAACCCTACTCGACGATAACGGTCTGGAGTCGGTAGTGCTGCGGGTTCACCGCCCGGCCGTCCACCAGCACCTCATAGTGGACGTGCGGGCCCTTCGCCAGACCACTGCTTCCCACGTGCGCTATGACGTCGCCGCGCCTCACAGCATCGCCGACCGCGACCTTCAGGTTCCGCTCGTTGTGGGCGTAGCGCGTCTTGATCCCGTTGCCGTGGTCGATCTCGACCGTCCAGCCGTAGCCGGGCCGCCAGGCCGCGTACGTCACACGGCCGTCGGCCGTCGCCACTATCGGCGTGCCACGGCGAGCCGAGAGATCGATACCTTCATGGGGACGACGAACGTTCAGGAGAGGGTGCCAGCGACTGCGGCTGAAGGAGGAGCTCAACCACCCGTTGGTCGGGTCGATCGACGGGTAGCTCGCCAGCCGATCGCTGTGTGCCTCCATCGCCTTCGATGCCTCCTGCAGACTTGCCTGCAAGAGGTTCGACTGCCGCAGCAGGCGGTTCAGATCGGTCGTCGTGCCGAACACCTCGCCGCCTAGCTCGGCATCCAGCTCCAGCAGCGGCTCGCTTTCGATCGAGCCGGTGCCCGGTCCACCGATACCTACCTGCCTGACTTCCGGGTCGACTTCCGGCAGCCCCGCCAGCAATCGGAACCGCTGGTCTCGCTCCGAGATACTTGTCAGCGTCGCGCTCAACTGGTCCACCGTCTCCTGCATCCGCTCCACATCCGCCACCAGAAGCGTGTTCTCCCGCTCCAGCCGCTCCGCCTGCGCCAGGTCCCCCAACTTGAGGAGCAACGCCGCAGAGGCGACTAGGATGAAAAGGAGAAAACAGGCTACACCGGCCACCGCATTGCGCAGAGCTCGCTGAGAGATCTGCAGCGAATGTGCCGGCTGCGATGAGTCGGTGATTACTAGGAACGTCAGGCGGTTTCGTTCCATTCGCCGTCCGGGTTCGCGAAGCAGGTTCACGGACAGGTCCATCGGCGACAACACGAGCCCGTCCCTCAGGCGAAATGCTTCCGCCTGCTGGGCTCACGGCATCCCGATGGAGGAGGGGCGGTCGCCACGTTAACAGCTTGTGGCGGCACTGTCAAGCTGCCGTGCCGGCCGCTCATGGTGCAAACTCTGTACCCTGTTAGACAATTAAGTGTAATCATTTGTAGTTGAACGACTTACGCCTTGAAAAACGCGCCGGGAACCGGGCCTTTTCCCGGTAATTATTGACCAGACGAGCGGAAATTTTGCCCGAATTTTCCGGCCGGCGGGGCCCAGCTGTTGCGCCGGCGTCTGGGCCCCGGCAGTATTGAGGCGGCCCCATTGGAGACGGTTATCGGAAACGGGACCGTCCTCGTGCTGGCTCGCACCGGAGAATCCAAGTGCTTGGACTCTACATACTTGCGGCAATGGTCGGCGGCGGGCTGCTCGTCTTCTCGGTGCTCGGCGGTGCGCACGACGACGTGGGCGATGTGCACGTACACGGCCTCGATGTAGATGCCGCCGGCTTCGACGCCGATCTCTCGGGAGTGGATGTAGCGGGCGCCCTGGTGCTGGGTTTCTTCCGTCCGCGCAACCTCATCTTCTTCCTCGCCGCCTTCGGTGTGACCGGCACCGTGCTTACGGTGACGAACGCCTCGACGCCCAACACGACCCTCCTGTTGTCGCTGTCGAATGGTGGATGGTGAGATCATCTTACCACCGATCCATCGGCCGTAACCCGGCCCGCACTCTCCGGAAAGTCCAGCTTCCCTAGCGAGTCGACCAAGAACGCTCCCCTGCCCGCAGGATCGAACCGGACCAGGCCCGGCGGCACCTGGTAGGTCGAGCGAAACTCGGCGTCGCTGATCCGGCCCGCCGCATCGATCGAGACACAGGCGAGCCCGCCAATGTTGCTCGGTTCCCGCAAGTTGAACGGCCCGTAAGTCAGCAGGTTGCCCAGCGAGTAGAAGCTCAGAGCGGCGCCGCGCCATTCCGCCGCGCGGAGCACGTGCGGCCCGTGACCGATCACGAGGGCGGCGCCCGACTCCACCGCTGCGCGGGCGATCGCCACCGAGTTTCCCCTGTCTTCGCCGAGGAAGATCTCGCTCCGGTTCGGTGTGCGCTGGGCGCCGGTGCCTTCGGCGCCTACATGCATGGTCACGATGACGCGACGGTAGCTGGCGAAGGCACGGGCGACATGGCGGCGAACGGCGCTCAGGTCCCGGGGATCGGGGCCGGCCAGAAAAGGGCTGAAGCCGAGTACGGCGACCGTGTCACCCGCCGGGGTCACGATAGGCGTCGCCAGCGTGTCGGCGCCGGTCACCTGAGCCCCCACCTGTCGCAGCCGGTTCACGGTGGCGGTGAAGCCATCGTAGCCGGCGTCCATCGCGTGGTTGTTGGCAAGGTTCGCCACGAAGGCGGCGTC
>JASFTI010000341.1:0-4386 GCA_050053635.1 Gemmatimonadales bacterium | reverse complement strand
GGAGCTTCGTTATCCCGCTAGGCGCCGGCCTGGCACGCATGGGGACCGCCCTCTTCCAGGGCGCGGCGATCGTCTTCCTCGCCTGGCTGTTCGGCGTGCCGCTGGCCGCCGCCGGGATCGGCGGCGCAGTGCTGGCCACGTTCATCGTCTCGTTCACCGTGCCGGGTATCCCGGCGGGCGGCGTGGTCAGCCTGGCGCCGGCGCTGGGTGCGGTGGGCGTCCCGCTGGACGGCCTCGCCGTGCTGCTGGGCGTCGACCGCGTGCCCGACATGGCGCGGACGGCGACCAACGTGACGGGGATCCTGGCCGCGGCGGTGGTGGTCGACAACCGGGTCGACATCCCCGAGCGCGACAAGCAGGCGGGCCCCGCGCTCCGCGAACGGTCCTGATAACCGGTCGCCGAGCGGCCGCGTGCAATCCATTCCCGTTGCATCGTCGACGCCCGGCAGCGATAGTATACTGAGCGGCAGTTAATTGAAGGTTGTAGCGCAGTAGCAGGGAACTCGAGCCGTGGCGTTACCGCGCATTCCCGCCTGCCAGCTGGTCTACTCCGTCTCAGCGATCGCCCGTCCCGACTCCACACCATCCTCTGAGACGCGACCCGTGCTGCGGTCGAACCCGGAGGGCAACCGAGCGATGAACACGTCAACGCGAATCCTGACCTGCGGACTGTTGGCCGCCCTGCTGACCGGGTGCGTCGACACCGAAGTGGAAAACCCCAACGCCCCGGACCGCCGGCGGACGTTCCCGACGCCGAGCGATGTGGAAAGCTCGATCGCCGGATCCTTCCGGACCTGGTGGATTAGCGACCAGCAGTATTACGGCGCCGGCAGGGCGCTGAGCGCGATGGCCGACGAACTTACCTCCACATGGAGTAACGTTGCGCATTTCTCCCAAGAGCCGCGCCAGGCGCTTCCTAACGACCCGTCGTACGAACTCGCGTACGTCGTGGAGGGGCCCTGGTACACGAGCTATGAGGCGATCACCGCCACACGAGACGGCCTGATCCTGGTCGCCGGACCCGACGGCGAGCTGTTCACAGACGACGACATGCGGATCGGACCGCAGGGCGAGAACACACCGCGGGCCATCGCGTTCGCCAAATTCGTCATGGGCCTGGCCCACGGCACCTTGGGGATGCTGTACGACAGGGCGTTCGTCGTGGACGAGACGACCGATCTCGCGGCGGCGGAGTTCGCGGATCTCAGACCGTATGACGAGGTCGTGGACGCTGCGGTCGGATACCTCCAGGAGGCGACCGACATAGCAAGCGAGCACACCTTCGTCATACCGCCGGAATGGGTCGGTAACACGGTCATCGACAACGAGCGGCTCGTTCGCTTGGCCCACTCGTACAGCGCCCGCTTCCTGGCCTACGCGGCACGCGACCCCGGCGAACGAGCAGCCGTCGACTGGAACGCGGTGCTCAGCCACCTCGAGCAGGGGATCACCGAGGACTTCTACGTCGTGGCCGACGACGAGGACTGGGAGTCCGATTTCAAATACTATGGCGCGATGCCGGGTTTCGCGCGGACAGATCTCCGGATGCTAGGGCCGGCGGGCTCGACGGCTGAATCGAACCAGCGGTGGCGCGAATGGGAGGCCGAGCCATGGCCGGTGCGGTTCGATATCGATACCGACGACGCCCGGCTGCCGGCCTACCCTCCAGAAGAGGTCGATGACTGGGAATGTGTCGGCGTGCCGGAGCGCACGGCCTCCTGTGGTCTCTACTTCGAGTGCCGCGGTCCGTGGGGCCGGGAGGGGTATCCGCCTTTGCATGACTCCGGCTACGCCGACTACCGCTACCACGATTACCTGACGAGCTCGATCGGGCCGATGGTCCACCTGAACCTCGCCGAGATGGACCTCCTCGAGGCCGAGGCGCTGATCCGGCTGGGCCGCGACGCGGAGGCGCTACCGCTCATCAACGCCTATCGTGAGGGGAACGGCCAATTGCCGCCGGTTACGGTGGACGGCGCGCCCGAAGTGGACGGGCGCTGCACGCCGCGCACGCTCGACGGCGCGTGCGCCGACCTGTTTGAAGCGCTCAAATACGAGAAGCGGATGGAGGTCTACCTCACCGGGATGGGCGTCGCTTACTACGACGATCGGGGCTGGGGCGACCTGCTCAGCGGGACCGCGATCCACTTCCCGATCCCCGGCAGAGAACTCGAGACGTTGCTTCAGGAGATCTACACGTTCGGCGGCGGCGGGCCCGGCTCGGCACCCGACATCATCCGCTGGAGCGTCGTCCCGGGCGCCTAGCCGGAACGGTATCGATAGTTGTTGTGGCGCCGGCGAGAAGGCTCGAAATTGTCGGTACCCGGAAGCCGAGGAAGGGAGTAGACGATGAAAGCGTGGACGCGCATCCTCGCCTACGGAGCCTGCACGGTCCTGTTGAGCGCCTGCGCCGAGAACGCCAACGAGCCCGAGCGTGAGATCGTGCTGACCGATCCGGCGGAGGTGGAGACTCTGATCGCCGGGTCGTTCCGCACCTGGTGGGCCAGCGACCAATCCTATGACGCCAGCCGCGCATTGAGCGCCATGGCCGACGAACTCACTACGAGCTGGTGCGGCGTTTCCCATCTTTCCACCGAGCCGCGGGAGGCGATCGACAACGACCCATCGGACGCGTACGCCGACGTCGTCGCAGGGCCCTGGTTCGAAAGCTACGAGGCGATCAACGCCACCCGGGGCGGCCTAATCGCCATCGCCGGCCCCGACGGCGAGATGTTCACGGCCGACGACATGGAGATCGGCGAGGACGGAGAGGACACACCGCGGGCCGTCGCCTTCGCCAGGTTCGTCATGGGGCTGAGCTACGGGACGTTAGGCTCGCTGTACGATAGGGCCTTCGTGATTGACGAAACGACCGACGTTAGTGCGATGGAGTTCGCGGACGTCAGGCCGTATGACGAGGTCACGGAGGCCGCGCTCCGCTACCTGCAGCAGGCGATCGATATCGCGAGCCAACACACGTTCACTATCCCAACCGACTGGGTCGGAAACGCGAGCATCGACGACCAGCGGCTCGTTCGCTTGGCCCACTCGTACAGCGCCCGCTTTCTCGCCTACGCGGCGCGCAACCCCGGCGAGCGGGCCGCGGTCGAGTGGAACACGGTGCTCGGCCACATCGATCAGGGGATCACCGGGGACTTCTACCTGCTGGCCGATGATCAGGACTGGTGGTCCATGCTCAAGTACTATGCCGAGGCTCCCGACTGGGCACGCACGGATCTCCACATGCTGGGACCGGCGGGTTCGACGGCGGAATCGAACCTGCAATGGGGCGATTGGGAGACCGCACCCCCAGAGCAGAGGCTCCCGTTCGATATCGACACCGACGACGCCCGCCTGCCCATGTACCCTCCCACCCAGGTCGAGGTCGGCGCCGAGATGAGCTGTGCCGGGCAGCCGCGGTCGGGCTCCTGCGGGCTCTACTTCGAGTACCGCGACCCCAACCAGCCGTTTCGCCCCGAGCGCGGCACCTACCGCTTCTCCGGCTACGCCGACTACCGCTACCACGATTACGTGACCAGCTATCTCGGGCCACTGGTCCACATCAACCTGGCGGAGATGGACCTGATCAAGGCGGAAGCGCTGATCAGGCTGGGCCGCGAGGCGGAGGCGGTTCCGCTCATCAATACCCGGCGCGAGGCGAACGGCGGGCTGCCGCCGGTGACGATGAGCGGGGCGCCCGAAGTGGCCGGGCGGTGCACGCCGCGTGCGCTCGACGGGACATGCGGCGACCTGTTCGAGGCCTTGAAGTACGAGAAGCGGCTCGAAGTCTACCTAACCGGGATGGGTGTCGCGTACTACGACGACCGGGGCTGGGGCGACCTGGTTACCGGGACCGCCATCCACTTCCCCATCCCAGGGGAGGAGCTGGAAATACATTCCCAGCAGATCTACACGTTCGGTGGCGGCGGGCCCGGCTCAGCGCCTGACATCGTTCCGTGGAGCGTCGCCGCGCGCGGCCCGGGGCCCGGCGAGCCTTGCACGGACGGCCCGTAGCCGCACCCGGCCGAAGGAGCTAGTCGGCGCCGGTGCCGGCGGTAGAGCCCGCTTCGCCGATCCGCAGGCTCGCGCACCAGTGGCTGCTGCCCTCCATCGTCTCGCCATTGACGATCCCGAACAGGTGCCAGTCGGGCCGCATGCTCAGGACCCGGCAGGCATACGCCGCGATTTCCTCCTCCGAGTGCTCGCCTGATGGCAGGAAGGCGAGCCCGCCCAACGTCCACTTGCCGCGACATACCTCGAAGCCGCCGGCTGGGGTCAGAATCTCCACCCGCGCCACGCTGCCGAGCTCGGGGTCCTGGATCACGCGGCCGTCGAGACAGAACTGGGAGCTCTCCGCCGCACCCCCCGCCCATTCCTGCCAGCGAG
>JASFTI010000340.1:0-4397 GCA_050053635.1 Gemmatimonadales bacterium | reverse complement strand
TGTTGACCAGATCGTTGGTCGGGTTCGCCGGCGTCTCGACGAAGATCATCCCGACACGCTCCGCAACCGACTTGTCGCTCAACGCCTGCTCCGTCGCCGCCGGACCGTCCGGGCCAGCCGGGAAGTTCACGACTTCGATCCCAAACTGGGGCAGCACCTGGGTAAACAGGTGCTCGGTGCCGCCATACAGCGGCTCGCTGTGCAGCAGCACATCGCCCGGCCGCAGGAACGTGAAGGCGATGGTCGCGATGGCCGCCATCCCGCTGGTGCAGACGGCGGCCGCTTCCGCATCGTCCCAGAGGGTCAAGCGATCCTCGAGGATCTCGAGGTCCGGGTTATTCAGCCGGCTATATATCAAACCGAGGCTCTCGCCGGGCGCTTCCTCGCGTAGCCCGTAAGCCAGTTCGAAAAAGGCCTTGCCCTCCTCGGCGCTCTTGAAGGCGAAGGTCGAAGTCTGAAAGATGGGACACTTGATGGCGCCCTCCGACCATTCGGGCCGGTAGCCGTAGCCCATCATCAGGCTCTCGGGGCGCAGCCTGTGCTGGCCTATATCCCGCGGCGTGTATTCCTTCTTCTTCCGCACCATTGTCGCCTCCCGAAGGTTCTCAGCTGGCCGGGGCAGCCCCTAATACTAACCTCCCAGTCCTCAAGAACGTAAGGCGCCCTGGCAATCATTGCTTGCATTCCACCCCCGACGCGGATACCCTAGTCATCCGATGAACGAGAGCAGAACCTATTTCCGGACCGGGCTCGGCTTGAAGAGAACGGTGCTGCCCGTGTTGGAGGGCGAGTACCACTCGCAGGTCGTCGATCTGTTGCGCGAGCGCGGATATCGTGTCTCCTCCGATGGCGTCACGCTTCGCCTGGCTGAAGAGTTCGGCTACTGCTACGGTGTGGATCGCGCCGTCCAGTACGCATACGAAGCGCGCCACAAGTTTCCCGACCGGCGTCTCTTCCTGCTCGGCGAGATCATCCACAACCCGCACGTCAACAATCGCTTGCGGGAGATGGGCATCGAGTTCCTGATGCCGGGCTCCAACGGCCGCTTCGACTACAGCGACCTCACTCCTGAAGACGTCGTGATCATCCCGGCTTTCGGTGTCACGATGCGCGACTTCGAGGAACTGCGGAGCCTCAGTTGTCTGCTGGTCGACACGACGTGCGGCTCGGTGCTCAACGTGTGGAAGCGGGTCGAGAGCTACACTCGCGACGGTCACACCGCCATCATTCACGGCAAATATTTCCACGAGGAGACGAAGGCGACCGCATCGCAGGCGAGCGGTCACAGCGGCGCCTACCTGATCGTCCGCGGCCTGGATGAGGCCCGCATCGTCTGCGACTACATCATCAACGGCGGCGACCGCGATGACTTCCTGAAACGGTTCGGCCACGCCTGTTCCGATGGCTTCGACCCCGACCGGGACCTGGTGAAGATCGGCGTGGCGAACCAGACGACCATGCTGGCGTCGGAGACCGAGAGGATCGCGCGGGAGATCCGTGCGGCCATGACGAAGCGCTACGGTGCAGAGCATCTCGACGACCACTACCGGCACTTCGATACGCTCTGCAGCGCGACGCAGGACCGCCAGGACGCCGTGACACGAATGATGGAATCTGCACCCGACATCATGATCGTGATCGGCGGCTACAACTCGAGCAACACGAACCACCTGGCACAGATCTGCGCCCGGCATACCCGGACATACCACCTGGAAGACGCCACCTGCATCGACCCGGAGGCGGGGACCATCAGCCACAAGATCGTGGGAACGGATCGCGTGGTGATCGACAGCGACTGGCTGCCTGAAGGGGACGTGGAGATCGGCCTCACGGCTGGCGCCTCGACCCCGAACAACAAGATAGGCGACGTCGTGCTGCGGATCTTCGCTACACGGGGAATAGACCTACAAGAGCGGCTCGCCGCCGAGACCGGGGCGAGCTAGCTCAGCGTTCCGGCAGCGATCCCCAGCCTTCCACCTCCCCGCCCCGCAAACGACGTAGGCTCCTTCCAAGACCGATAACGATGGCGTCGACGGCCAGACGCTGGCCATCCGGCTTATCGTAGGCCGAACGTACGCTGCCCGTAGCGTGATCTGACGCCAGCGTCCGCATCAAAACGGCCGCGACCGCGCTTGCCAGGGGCCAGAGAAAGGGATCGGTGTCCAACGTCGCGACCAGCGAGTCCGTCGTAAGGATGGCCGCCAGGTCGGGCAGCCTGTCCTCCAACCTATCCTGCATCGCCGGGTCACCCTCCATCTCAGCGACGGAGGTATCGGCCACGCTCGCCAGCAGCGCCGCCCGGAAATCGTAGTACTCCCACGGGACGGGTGGCCTGTTGATGGGGCAGCCGAGGACCGCCGCGGACAGGAAAAGAATCGTCGAAACAGCTGATGTTAATGGCCTCACAATCCCCCGCCGTAGAAGTCGCGCTGCAGAACGGATCCGCTCCGTCCGAGAGGGCGATCGCGAAACCGTCACCGCGACGGCGTTGTTATTCAAGTCAGGTACGAATCGCATACCGAATGCCGAGCGCCGTTTGGTGAAGGTTTTTTGATTGGACCTGCTTCGCTACTCGGTGTTCGGCATTCGGGCTCAGGTCTTCCGCTTCGGGCACCAGGGGAAGAACGCGTTGGTGCGCTCGACATAGTCCCGGTACCCGGGCTTGACCTCCTCCAGTCGCTTTTCGAGCAGCGTGACACCCGAGACCTTCATCAACAGGACCGTCATCAACACCGGGCTGTAGATCGTCCAAAGCGAGCCGGGCGTCGCCACGGCGAACAGAAAGAACCCCCACCATTGCATGGCGTCACCGAAATAGTTGGGGTGTCGGGTGTACCGCCAGAACCCGCGATCGAGGACCCTGCCTGCGTTGGCCGGATCGCGCTTGAAGCGCGCCAGTTGCCAGTCACCCCCGGCCTCGAAGGCGAAGCCCACCGCGAAGGCCAGAACGCCCAGCGCATCCAACCAGGTCAGTCCCTCGGGCACAGCGCTGGCTTGAGCCTGAAGCAGAGGCATCGATATCGCCCAGAGCAGAAACGCCTGCAGCCAGAACACGGTGAAGAGGCTCCGCCAGGGGAAGCTGTGCGGGTTGCGCTCCCTCATCTCGCGGTATCGGTAATCCTCGTCCTTCCCCCAGTTACGCACGAGAATGTAGAGCGACAGTCGAAGGCCCCAGAGCGTGACCGCGCCCAACACGAGGTATCTTCTTGCCGTGGCGCCCTCGCTCATGAAGAAATAGAGCCAGGTCACTACTACGAAGCCCAGACCCCAGAAGACGTCGATGATGCCAACGTCGCGCTTGAACAGGCTCACGATCCAGACCAGGGTCATCATCCAGACGGTCACAGCCAACGCAGTCAGGGCAATGGAAAGCATCATACAGTTGCCTTCAAAGTTGAGGCGCTCGACGCCAGCCGGGCCTCGATCTCGTCACGAATCATCTCGTGCGTCACCCGGTCGATAGGATAGCGCCAGGCGATGCCGATAGCGATCAAGTTGCACAGGCTCGGCGTCCCCACGTAAAGCAGCCGGAGCGCCCAGATCGCCGCCGGCGCCTGTTGCCCCGAGCCCGGCATATAGCCGGAGAAGTCGAGGATGGGAAAGGCGAGGCCGGCGCTGAGGGCCGCAGCCAGCTTCTTCACGATCGACCAGAACCCGATGTACTCGCCTTCGCGTCGCGTGCCGGTCGTCCACTCGTCGTAGTCGATCGTGTCCGCCTGCATCGACGGTGGAATCGCCATTACCCCTCCCACGCCCAACGCCGAGGTGACGACGATGACGCCGAAGATCACCGCGTCACCCCGCCCCAGCAGCAGAGCCGGGATGAACGCCACCGTGTTGACACCGAGCGCAATCAGCCAGGCGCGCCGCTTCTCGAGGCGCCGCGCCAGGAAGATCCAGAAGGGGACGGTCGCCGTGCCGATCCCCAGATAGACCGCCAGGAACAGCGGGCCCGCCGCGCTGCCCAACACGTATTGCACGTAAAACAAGATGACCGTCGCCGCGACCGAGAAGCCCAGCGCGGTCACCGCGTAGGCGCCCAGCAGGATCCGGAAGGGACGGTTGTGCCAGATCCCGGCTAGGTTGCGCAGAAAGGCCTCCGGTCGCTGGGACTCGGCCCAGCGCCGCTCGGGCACTACCAGCACGCAGGCGCCGATCAGTACGGTAACGAGAAGGGTGTAGATCAGCGCTATATCGAGGTAGCGGGCTCGCTCACCGGCCAGGTCACCCGTCAGATCGGCTCCCACACCCACCACGATGGGAATCACCGCCGCCACCAGCGTACCGGCCAGAACCGCCGCCTCGCGGGTCCCGAGCAGCCGGCTGCGCTCGTCGTAGTTGAAGGACAGTTCCGCGCCCAGCGCCTCGTAGGGCACCGTCACCATCGTCCAGAACAG
>JASFTI010000339.1:0-4398 GCA_050053635.1 Gemmatimonadales bacterium | reverse complement strand
CTATCAGAACGGGCTTGCCGGGCTCGACCTGTGGGCGACGATGCACGACCGCTGGGCTATACTGGTCGGTGCCGGCAAGGGTGAAAAGCTGCCCCTGGACCTGATGGACTGGGCCGCCTACTACGCGAGGCATCACTATTCGGCCCGCTGCTATGCCCGGGACTACCTCGAGGCCGTCGCCGGTGAGAGCGAGCCACTGCGGCAGGCGGCGTCCTCGTACGCGGCGGTCGCGTGCCACTTACGACCGGTCTGGGAACATGCGTGCGAGAAACGTCCTCCCGAGCGCGCCGTTCTGTCTTCTTTGGCAGATCATATAAGAGACGCGAAGCTCTCCGAGGCGCGGGCGATCGACTGCATCAGGGAGCACGTCGAGGAGCGCTAGAGGCTGAGCCAGTAGTTGACCTTCACCAAAAGCGTGTTCTGGGCCGGGTCGTCCAACAGCTTGTCGAGCTCTTTTAGGCCCCGGAAAGTGGGGTCACTCACCCAATTCCAGCGGTCGTGGTTCCAAACCAGAAACAGCGTCGAGCCGGGCATGTACTCCCAGCGCAGTACCAGGTTGGTGCGCAGCGAGCGGCTGGAGAAGTCGGGGTTTCGGAAGTCGAACGGCTCGGCCGGACCATCGCCATCCGGATCGACCGTGTAGGTGTTTGACGGTTCGTCGAACGAGATCGTCGAGCCACCATCGATTCCGTAGCGAAGGTGGTTGAAGGTACGGGGCTCTGCCAGCTCCTTGAAGCCGAAGTAATCTCCGCTGGCGATGTACGGCTGTGCCCAGAGCTGCAGCGACAGATTCGGGGTGACCGCCATGTCCAGCCGCAGGGTGAGGTCGAGGCTCGTCCGCACCAGTTCGCTGAACACGTAGCGCCCGCCATACGTCGCCGTCGCGAGGGGATCCTGGCGTTGCGTGACGTAGAAACCCATCGCGTGTGTCTTGTCGAAGCCGGGCGAAAGCGTGAGGTTGACCGACCCGGTCGGCCGGATCCGCACGTTGACGCCGCTGCCGATGCCCCAGCCGCCGTATTCGTTTCCGGCGTAGTACGTGAAGAGGCTGAGCGAAACGGGTTTCCGGCTGTCGGTTGTGACGAAGCCCTCCGTGTTCCAGACCTGGGGCCTCTCCCTCAGTGGGCCGCCGCGGGTCGCTTTGTCGTCCTGCCCTCTGAAGCTGTAGCTGAAACCGACGTTGAAGTTCCAGTAGTTGAGAAACTGCCCTCCGAACCCAAGGTAGGGAGTACGGGATAGGGCCGTACCACCGAAGTTCCACGATTGCGCGAAGGTCGCATTCACGCGGAAGTTGCGGAACACTTTACCGGGATCGAGCCAGCGCCGCTGTAAGCGCACACCCCAGAAGATCCGGTCGACGACGCTCTCGAAACCGGCATCGTTGATCTCGAATCCCGGCGAGTAGGCGAATAAGTCCGTCCCGTAGGTCCAATTGCCGCTCACCTTACCCGCCTGCATCGACGCGGCGTAACCCGACAGTCCCGTCGCCGTCGTGTCGATCGAGACATAGTCCTGGTCGGGCCGTTGATAATAGCGGGCCGACGACCGCTGGGTGCGACTGATCGCCAACTGATCACCCCGGACGTGCGATGTGGCCAACGAGCCGTTCACCACGAACCGGTCTCCGCTGAAGCGGTGGAAGAAATCGATCCCGCCCGAGAAGGCCGAGGAACGCAGGTAGTCGAAGGCCTCGTCGTTGATATCGCGCAGCACGCTCGTACCGAGCAGTCCGACACCGCTGGCGCCGTCGCGGAAATCTCTCCTGAGGCTGAGTACGGTGTAGTCGGCCAGCGGTTCGACCTGGGTGGAGCTCTCGCTGCCCCCGGCGCTCATGACCTGCGCGTATTCCCGGGAGGTGAGCGCGTTCATCACGCCGATCGACCAGCGACCGGTCTTTCCTGACAGTTTCGCTGCGCCGATAATCTTGGTTGCGTTGGGGTAGTCGACGTACCCTCCCGGCTCGGACACATATCGCGTGGGGGACCGCCCGACGCGCCGCGAGTAGAACAGCTGCGGTGCTCCGAAGACGAAGCCACCGCTGCCGGCACCGAACTGGAAGAGGTCCGCACCCTCGACGAAGAAGGGGCGACGCTCCTCGAAGTACGTCTCGAAGGCGCTCAGGTTCACGACCGCCGGGTCCGCCTCGACTTGGCCGAAGTCGGGGTTGACCGAGGCATCGAGCGTGAGACCGCTGGTCACGCCGTATTTCAGGTCGAAGCCGGCGGAGATGTCGTAGACGCCTCCCTGGGTGAACGGGTTGTCGGGATCGATGCCTTCCTTATAGTCGGCGGTACCGACGGTATACGGCAGAAGCTCGAGCCGCCGCGGCGCCGGGATGTCTTGCAGCCCGACAAGATGCCCGAAGTTGGACGCGTAGCCCTGCTCGGTGTTTGGCACCCAGCTCCAGCGGACCCTCTCGTTTTTGCGGAAGATCCTTCGCGCGAAGTTGATCCCCCAAACCTGCTCTTCTCCGCCCGGAAACCGTAGCTGCGAGAAAGGAATCTGCATCTCCACGACCCAACCCAACGAGTCCACCCGCGTGGCCACTGCCCACACCGGCTCCCAGGAATTGTCGCCGTGCACATTGTCGTTAGTCGCCACTTCATCGCCGCGCACGCCCGCCGGGTTGACCGAGAAGCGGAAGGCGGTGCGGTGATCATGATACGAGTCGATGATGACCCAGAACTGATCGCTCGATGTGTAGCTGTCGCGCCTACCGAGGCGGCGGACGATCGCCTCGGGCTCCTCGTCGTAAAGCCGGGCACCGATGTATAGGGCGTTTCCGTCGTGGAGGACACAGACTTCGGTGCGATCGCTCGGCTCCGTCCCATCCTCCGGTTCGACCTGGGTAAAGTCCGAGACGATCATGGCGTTTTGCCACGCCGCATCGTCCAGCCGCCCGTCCAGGTCTGGTGCCTGGTCCACGTAGGTTGCGGTGATCTGTGGCGGTACACGCCCGTCCCCGTGCGTCAGCATCGACGCCGGAGCCTGGCCGGTGGTTTCGGTCTGTGGTGCTGCCTGAATGACGAGTGCGAAAGCGAGTATGGTCATGGATCGCGGTCCGCAGGGTGCCACCAACCCTGAGATGCAGAACACCGTCAGATGGTTGCGGGCCAGAGACGGCCGCCGTGACCGGCGAGCGTCACGGTATTAGACGTGCGATGGGTGCGAAAGGGTTGCCGGGGATATTCTCGACAGTCAACAGCCACAGCCGACTACCGGTTTTCGGCTTTTCTTCAACTACCGACGTCCGACGCCCAACCCTCGACGTCGAACGTCGTGAGTCGGGCGTCGGTAATCGAAAACAAGCTGAAGAATCGGTTGTCGAATGTCCGCTGTCGAATGTCGAGTCTTTTAGTAACTCGCCTGTGCCAACAGCTCGAGAGAGTTAGCCGCCTCGACCAGTCGAATGAACTCGGCTCTGTAGCCTTCCGAATCATCGCCGGTCGAGCCGCGGGCCAGCTCCAGGACATCGGCCAGCGACCATTCGGCGCCGCAGTACTCGGACTCTCTGAGAATCATCCCGAAGCCGGCCACCGCGGCGGCGAACCGCAGGTCGCTGGACGGCTCGTCGGGCGAGTCGAGCAGCGGCTGCTCGATCAGCCGGCTAGTCTCGCCGTCGGGCTCCTTGTAGCGGAGCTTGACGAAGATGAGCTCGGGCGAATCCGAGGTCGAAGTCGTCGTGCCCGGCGTTTGATAGCGCAGGGAATCGACGCCGCGGATCTCGAAGGCACTAGCGACACCCACCGGGATCACCTCGTAGAGGGCGGTCACCGAGTGACCGGCGCCCAGCTCGCCGGCGTCCTTCGTGTCGTCGTTGAAGTCCTCGTTAGCCAGCAGGCGGTTCTCGTAACCGATCAGGCGATAGGCCGCCACGCGGCTCGGGTTGAACTCGACCTGGATCTTCACGTCCTTGGCGATGGTGAGCAGCGTGCCACCGATCTCGGTGACGAGTACCTTGCGGGCCTCCATCAGATTGTCGATGTAGGCGAAGTTGCCGTTACCGTGATCGGCCAGCTGCTCCATCTTCGAGTCCTTCAGATTGCCCGTGCCGAAGCCGAGCACGGTGAGGAACGTGCCTTGCTCGCGCTTCTCTTCGATGAGCCGGACCATCGCGGCATCGCTCGAGGCACCGACGTTGAAGTCGCCGTCGGTCGCCAGGATGACTCGGTTGTTGCCGCCGTCGATGTGGTTTTCACCGGCGACCTTGTAGGCCAGGATGATCCCCTCGCCGCCGGCGGTCGAGCCGCCCGCCTCGAGTGCCTCGATCGCGCTGAGAATCGTGTCCTTCTCGTCGCCCGCCGTCGACGGTAGCACCAAACCCGCCGCGCCGGCGTAGACCCCTATGGCGACCCGGTCCTGCGGCCGCAGCTCGTTCACCAGCATGCGGAACGAGGC
>JASFTI010000338.1:0-4400 GCA_050053635.1 Gemmatimonadales bacterium | reverse complement strand
CCCCCAGCAGGGCACGCAGTGTGTAGAGCAGGGTCTGCGATTTGGAGTACGAGGCGGTGCCGTAGGCTGGGCCGGGGTAGTGGTAGTCGCTCCACCGCATGATCTCGCCTTCTTGCCCGTCGCGCGCCGTGCCCAGATAACCGCTGTTGCCCGCCACGGGTTCGGAGCGCGACCAGAACTCGGCGCCGGCGAAGCTGCTGTTGAACGAGGTCGTCCCCTCATCCATCCAGGAGCGCCGCCGCTCATCCGTGCCGACGATCATTGGGAACCACATGTGGCCGAGTTCGTGTGCGGTGAGCCCGTAAAGCCCCTCCTCGCTGGCGTCTGGATAATCGTACCGTCCCATCAGCGTCATCATCGGATACTCCATGCCGCCGCCCTCGATGCCGCCACCCTCGACCGACGTCATGTGCGGCCAGGGATAGGGCAAGCCCGTCCAACGCGAGAGGGCATCGATGCTGTGCGCCGCGTACTTCCATTCGTTCGCCCACAGAGGAGCCGAGGAACGCCAGAACGAATTGATGAGCGTGTAATCGGTAGACCCGTCGCCGTCCCGATCGCCGACCGGCGTGCGCACTGCGTCCCACTGCGAGCTCCGCATCGCGCCGAAAGCCACGTCGCGCACCGTATCTGAATGGAAGCGCCAGCTCAGGTACCCGTCTACGGAACCTCTGGTCGCCAACCCGGCCTCGATGTCTGCAGCCGTGAGCACGTGCACCACCTCATCGCTGCCCTGCGCCTGTCGGTAACGCTCCAGCACCGCCGACTGTAGCACTTCCGCCGGGTTCAGCAGCTCGCCGGTACCCATGATCACCCAGCCGTCCGGCGCCTCGATGGTCACATCGTAGCTGCCGTAGCCGAAGTAGAACTCGGCGTTGCCGAGGAACTGGTCGGCCTGCCAACCGACGACGTCGTCGTACACCGCCATCTGCGGATACCAGTAGGCGAGGTAGACCAGGTTGTCGACGTTCCAGCCCATACGGCTGCCGGCGCCGCGCTGCGGTACCGTGAACGCCCAATCGATCTCGATCTCCAGCGCCTGGCCGGACGCCAGCGGCTCCGCCAGCAGGATTGGCATCGTCGTTCCGTTCACCGCATAACCGGGCCCCACCCGCTCGATGACGGCGGCGACCTGTTCCGGCAAAAGGAAAGGGAGCATCTGGGCGAAGCCGCTGCCGGTCTCCTCCAGCTCCTGAGCCGCGACGGCGACCCGCTCGATCTCGACGCCGCCGGTTATCAGCGCCGGCCGGTTACGCACCACCCCTTCGGCGTGCAGGTTCTGTAACAGGTGGACGAACACGACCGGCAGCGTATCGGGCGAGTTGTTGTGGTAGACGATGTGGGCGCTGCCTTCGAGACGTTTCTCCTCGGGCAGCAGGCGGGCGCGCAGGGCGTAGTCCGTCCACTGCTGCCAGTAGTCCGGCCCCGGTTCGCCGGTCGTCGTCCGCGTGCCGTTGGTGATAGCTTGCGCGAACTGTGCCGACGGAATCACCGGGTAGGGGATCGGCCGCTCGGCCTCCTGCGCCGGCAAAGAACCGACCGCCAGTAGGGCGGTGAGGGTGACGCCGCCGAATAGGCGAGTGACGTGTCGCATAGTCGCTACTCCTCCGTGGCTGAGTACATGGAGGAGTCTAATCTTCGGTGAAGTCGGTCTCGTGGCTAGGGGGCGGGGGGCGGTGGGCTCAGGCCTGGCGGCGCTCGAGGGCGCTACGGATCTCCGAGAGGTCGTCGAGGCAGGCGGCGGGTAGCTCGGCCCGGGTCCAGGGGCAGCGGATCTTCTCGTCCAGGTCGTAGCAGGGGATCGCCCACAACTCGGGGTCGCCGACTTCGAGGTCGAGGTCGAGGTCGCCGACGTCGGCCTTACGATCGATCTCGCCGAGCACGTAGTGGCCGACGATGCTCTGGCCATCCACTCCCGAGATCGTCGCTCCCGGCGCCCGAGGGCCGTGGCCGCTGCGTACCTCCCACTTGGGGTTGATGCGCGTGTAGGCGAGGCCCCACTCACCGACGTAGGTCGGCCGGTGGATCGAGTACGCCGCGACCCAGCCGCGCTTGAAGCGAGCTGCTTTGTCGCGGGCGCCCAGCTCGTCCCCCTCCTGCAGGAACGCCGCTTTGACCTCGGCCTCGATGGTGAAGCTCCAGTACGGCAAGTAGAGGATGGGCTGGCGCTTGCCGCTCGGCGCTGCCACGAAGTAGGACGGCCGCTCGATCAACCCGCCAGGTTCGATCTCCCAGGCACGGCCACACTGCGGACAGCGGAAGGCGACATCGTTGGAGGCTGCGGGCAGCTCCGCCCGACACGCCTTGCAGCGCAGCACGATGACCCGCGGGCCAGTCGCCTCACGACTCACCGCGCTCGAACCTCGGTATGGCCCCGGCCTCCGGCCAGCTACGGATCTGCCAGTCGGGGCGATTGGAGCGGACCAGCGCCGTGACGGTGCCGATGATGCCGACCACGAAGAGCACGACCGGGTCGAAGAAGGCCTCGCCGAGGAAGGTGGCGTGAAGTGCCTGGCCGAGCGCCAGTGCGCCGGGCACGGCGAGCACGGCCCAGGCGAGGCCGGGGATCTTGAAGGTCTCGGGCATGCGCCAGGCGATGACGTTGCCGCTGACCCCGTCGATGACGATCTCGTAGCTGCCCGCCTCGGTCTGGACCGGGATCGACCAGAAGGGGAAGAACAGAGTGCGTCCGGAGCCGGCGACCATCTCGGTGTCTTTTTTCGCGAACCGCTCCTGTGCGGTCGCATCGGGCGACTGTTCCTCGGCGAATACTGTGGCCCGGCGCTGCGCTTCGACCAGATCGAAGGTGCGCAGCGGTGCGAGCCGGCGCGCCGCGCGGGCGTCGAACATGGCCAGGTCCCAGGGCGCACGCGCTGCCGGGGTCACGTGCTCGACGTCGGCCACCATGACTTTGGTGTCTTCTTTTTGCGTGTACTCGTAGGTGGGCTCGACCACCGTGCCACCCGCTGACGGGTCATAACGTTCCTTGTATACGCGATGCCGCTCCGGCACTCGGCGCTCGAAGACGCCGACCCGGCGGCCGCATATCTCATGGAACGGCATGAATACCAGCTCGGGCCGGCCGAAGATGCCGACCCTAGCGCGGCGCTCCATCCAGGCACGCGCCGTCGAGACCGCCTGTCCCGCGCTCAGGTTCGATGTGACCTCGTAACGCGGTGAGCGCACCTCGGTCAGACAGAGCGTCGCCCCGCAGCGCTCGCACGGCGTAATGCGCGTGCCCTCCCGAACCACCTCGGGTGCTCCGCACTGCGGGCACTTGATCGGGTGGAGCTTGAGCTCGTTCACGACGTCACCTTCTTCGGCCTACCCGCCCGCGACAACGCCCACATGAAGTAGAGGCCGATCACGAGCACCGCCGGCGCCGCGTACTGCACCTGGAGCGGCGCGGCAACGGCGACCATCAGGACGCTGGCCAGCCACGCCTTGTTGCGACGCGAGAAGCGAGGCCGGACCGGCCAGTCGACGTCGATCAGCTCGCCGCTCACGGCATCCAGCTGGAACGTGCTGGTCTTCTCGCCGATGCGGATCAGTCCTTTGTATATAGGACGGTGGATGAGTCGGATCGTCTTCACCGCCAGCGGCCTGCCGGTGGTCCGCGCCGCGACCTCGGGCAACGACTCGGGTGCCAGCTCCGGTTCTTCCCATTCGGCGGCGCTGTCGCGCTCTTCTGGCCGCAGGAACGCCCGCTCGCCGCCGGGCAGTCGCACCTGGGAGAACCGGCCCTCCGGTCCCGGGCGGGCGCTGATGCACAGCCGCCTGCCGTCCGGGCTCTCGATCTCCCAAATCGGTTCGTTGACCAGCTTCAACCTGACGACGGTGGCATCGGGGTACCCCGCCTGGCGCGCCCGGCCCTTAAGCAGGCCGGGGAGCCGGGAGGCGCGGACCGTCTTACGGATGACTTCGTGGATGAGCGCGCCGCCGAGATCGACGAACGATTCGGAACCGCAGAAGCGACAGCGCGCGTAGGCGACACCCTCAGTTACGGCCACAGGGCCGCCGCACTGCGGGCACTTTGGGTTTAGCGCTTGCTGCGCCATCGATTCTTGCTCGGCTCCACCTTCACTCGGGCACCCGCTCCCCGCACTCCATGCAGAAGCGAGCGCCCGTCGGGACCTTGATTCCGCAGCTCGGGCACGAGCGTTCGGTCACCCCGACGGGCTCACCGCAGCGGCCGCAAAACTTCGCGTCGGGCGCCAGCTGTCCCTCGCACTTCTCGCAGCGGTCGCCGGCGACCAGCGATTCGCCGCAGTGTGGGCAGAAGCGGGTGCCCGGCGCCACCTCGGTGTGGCAGGCGGGACAGGCGATGGCCTCCGCGGCGCCGGCCCCGGCCGCCTGGGCGGGCTGTCCCTTGAACGCCTCGAAGATCATTCCGGGCAGCA